>JACQWW010000272.1 GCA_016209025.1 Elusimicrobiota bacterium
ACTTCAGAAATTCCTTCGGGAATTTCTGGCATTAACGGATTTTTCTTTTTGCGACTTCAAAGACTTTAAGGCGCATGAGAGCGCGGCGCAGGGCGGCCTGGGCCTTTTCCACGTCAATGTCTCTTGCGTCTTTGGGACCGCGGCGCGCCTGGCCGATCATTTCCCTGGCCCGGCTCGCGGCAAGGCGGGCGCGCTCCCCGTCAATCTCCTGTGCCAGCTCCGCGGTCTCGGCAAAAAGAACGACTTTTTTCGGTCCGATTTCGGCAAAGCCGCCGGAAAGCGAAAGGATGTCCTCTTGGCCGTCGGCCTGGCGCACCGTGGCCGCGCCCTCTTTAAGCAAAACCAAGGCCGGGGCATGGCCGGCCAGAACCCCCATTGACCCTTCCCAGGCAGGCAGGCGCAGGTAAGCGGCCTTTCCTTCGAAAGTCAGGCGCTCCGGCGTGACAATGGAAAAATCAAAAAGCTTCATCACGCCTCAAACGCTCATTTTTTTCGCCTGCTCGCAGGCCTCGTCAATGCCGCCCACCATGTAAAAGGCCTGTTCCGGCAGATGGTCGTGCTGGCCTTTCACCAATTCTTTGAAACTGCGGATCGTCTCGGCCAGCGCCACGTATCGGCCCGGGCGTCCGGTAAATTCCTGGGCCACGAAAAAGGGCTGGGAGAGAAACTTCTGTATCCGTCTGGCCCGGCCCACAGTGATTTTGTCCTCCTCGGAAAGCTCGTCCATGCCCAGAATGGCGATGATATCCTGGAGGTCTTTGTAGCGCTGAAGGATTCTTTGGACGTCCCTGGCCGTCTGATAATGCTCGAGGCCCACGATGTTGGGATCGAGGATCCTTGAGGTCGAGGCCAGGGGATCAACCGCCGGATAAATGCCCAGCTCAACGATCTGGCGCGACAAAACGGTCGTGGCGTCGAGGTGGGTGAAGGTGGTGGCGACCCCGGGATCGGTCAGATCGTCGGCCGGCACATAAACCGCCTGAATCGAGGTGATCGAGCCCTTTTTGGTCGAGGTGATGCGCTCCTGAAGCCAGCCGACCTCGGTCGTCAAGGTGGGCTGATAGCCGACCGCCGAAGGCATGCGGCCCAAAAGGGCGCTGACCTCGCAGCCGGCCAAAACGAACCGGAAAATATTGTCAATGAAAAGAAGGACGTCCTGGCCCTCGTAGTCGCGGAAATATTCCGCCTGGACCAGGGCTGAAAGGCCGACCCGGGCCCGGCAGCCGGGGGGTTCGTTCATTTGGCCGTAAACAAGAACCGTTTTGGAAAGAACCGGCGAGCCGTCGGAAAGTTTGGCCCTCTGCATTTCCAGCAAAAGGTCGTTGCCCTCGCGGGATCGCTCGCCCACCCCGCCGAAAACGGAAACGCCGCCGTGCTGTTTGGCCACGTTATTGATGAGCTCCATGATGATGACCGTCTTGCCCACGCCGGCCCCGCCGAACAAACCCACCTTGCCGCCTTTCATAAAGGGTTCGAGCAGGTCAATGACTTTGATGCCGGTTTCAAAAATCTGCGCCTTTGTCTCCTGCTGGTCCAAGGCCGGGGGTTTGCGGTGGATGGGAAGCTTGACGTCGCTTTTAATCGGGCCCATGTAATCTTTTGGCTCGCCTAAAACATCCATCAACCTTCCCAGGCAGGCCCGGCCGGCCGGCACTGAAATGGGGGCCCCCGTGTCTTCAACCAAAGCGCCCCGGGAAAGCCCCTCGGTCGGACCCAAAGCCACGGTCCGGACCATGGAATCGCCCAAGTGCTGGGACACCTCAACGGTCAAATCCGCGCCGTTGCCGGTCTTAATTTTCAAAGCATTGTAAATAGCCGGCAGATCAGCCGAGGGAAACTCAACATCAACGACCGGCCCGATAACCTGCGAAACCTTGCCTTGCAGCATAAAATTTACCTCCGAACATGACTTTTGTTCGTCATTCCCGCGTAGGCGGGAATCCAGCCTGGACCCCCGCCCCCCGCCTACGCGGGGACAGGCTTCGCGGGGGTGACAATTACAACGGTCTACTTAATTGATCCCCACTTTGCGGACCATGGTTCGCGGCTTGGCGAAACCCTGCCCCTGGGCTGTAAAGCGGACATTGTGGAAGCGCACGCCGTAACGGTATTTGCTTCCCCGCTTGTCGCTGCGGACCACGCCGCCTTGCACCATCAGGGGAAGTTCCAGGCGCAGGGTCAAAGACGAGCCGATATCAAGCTTGTGATTGCTTTCCAGGCAAAGCCCGCCTTCCGAAACATCGGTCACCAAAGCCGAAACTTTTTTATTCGGCCGGGTCAAATCGCCGATATCCAAAACAAAGCTCGTTGGATAGCGATGGTGCTTTCTCCTGTCATCCTCTTTTTTAAGTATCGCGTTTTCCATAATTCACCTCTTTCAATCAGAATGTTGAATATTGAATATAGAACGTTGGAAAAACAAAATTTTCTTTTCTGTCCAATATTCCATATTCCATATTCAATATTCTTGCTTTCATGCTAGGGCCTCGGCGCCCGAGACCACTTCCAAAAGTTCTCTGGTAATCGAGGCCTGCCTGATTTTATTGGCCAAAAGCGTCATGCCCTCGATGAGCTCGCCGGCGTTTTTAGTGGCGTTTTCCATCACGTTCATGCGGCCGGCCTGCTCGCTGGTATAAGCCTCGAAAATCGTCCGGTAAAACTGGGTGACCACGTAACGGGGAAGGATTTCCTCGAGAATTTTTTCTTTTTCCGGTTCGTAAATAAAATCAAAAGCCGATGGGCAGAATGGAAAAAAACCCGGGGGTTTGCCGGCCAACGGAATGAAAGGCCATGTATAAAACATCGGCCCCGGCGGTCTCCGGATGGCTCAGATAATATTCCATGACCTCCTTGCCCAAAATCTGTCCCAAGGCGTAAGAAGGCCGTTTGATGAAATTCACGAACTCGCGGATGATTTTAAATCCGTGGGACGCAAGAAAATCCCGGCCCTTTTTGCCGACCACAAAAAAGACGGTCTCGCCGCCTTCCGCTTTGACCCTTTCGAAGTACTTGAGCAATTCCCGAAAAAGCGCGATGTTATATGAGCCGCAAAGCCCCCTGTCCGAGGAAAAAAGAATCAAAAGCCTCTGGCGCGCCGCAGGCCTGGGCCTCATGAGCTCCGGCATTTCCAAGCCCGCTAAATGGCCGCTCAAGTCCCGGGCCAGTTCATGCACTTTTTGGGCATAAGGCCGGGAAGCCAGAAGCTGGGCCTGGCTGCGCCTTAAACGGGAAACCGAGATCATTTTCATGGCCTTGGTCACCTGCTGGGTCTGCCGGACCGATTTGATTTTATTGCGGATCTCTCTTAAGCTCGGCATATCACGCCCTTATGCAGCCGCCTCTTCTTTTTTAAAAATTTGTTTGAGCTCGGCCACCGCCTGGCTTAGCTTGGCTTTCAAATCGTCGCTAAGCGCTTTCTTTTCGCGGATTTCCGGCAAAAGTCCGGGGTGCTTTGCCTCCAGATAGCGGAAAAGTTCTTTTTCAAAACGGCGCAAAGCGCGCACCGGCAGATCGTCCAGAAGCCCTTCGGTCCCAGCGAAAATAACCGCGATCTGTTTTTCCGCGGGCAAAGGCTGGTATTGGTCCTGTTTCAATATTTCCACCATGCGTTCGCCACGGGCGAGCTGAGCCTGGCTGGCTTTGTCCAAGTCGCTGCCGAATTGGGCGAAAGTGGCAAGTTCATTGTACTGGGCCAAATCAAGCCTGAGGCGCCCGGCCACCTGCTTCATGGCCTGATTTTGAGCGTTGCCTCCCACCCGGGAAACGGAAAGCCCGACATTGACGGCCGGACGGATGCCGGAATAAAAAAGCCCGGGCTCCAGATAAATCTGGCCGTCCGTGATGGAAATGACGTTGGTGGGAATGTAAGCCGCCACGTCGCCGGCTTGGGTCTCGATGATGGGCAAAGCAGTCAAGGAGCCGCCGCCGTTTTTGTCGTTTAACTTGCAGGCGCGCTCCAGAAGCCTGGAGTGAAGATAAAAAACGTCGCCGGGATAAGCTTCGCGGCCCGGAGGACGCCTGAGCAGAAGGGAAAGCTGGCGGTAGGCCTGGGCGTGCTTGGACAAGTCGTCATAGACGCAAAGCACATGGCGGCCCTGGCTCAAAAATTCCTCGCCCATGGCGCAGCCGGCATAAGGCGCCAGGTAAAGCAAAGGCGCCGGGTCCGCGCTGGCCGCGGCCACGACGATGGAATATTCCATGGCCCCGGCATTGGCCAGGGTTTGGACCACCGAGGCGATGGTGGATTGTTTCTGTCCGATGGCCACATAAATGCAGATGGGCCGGTTTGACTCGTTTTTCTGGTTGATGATGGCGTCAATGGCAATGGCGGTTTTGCCGGTCTGGCGGTCTCCAATAATAAGCTCCCTTTGGCCCCGGCCGATGGGAATCATCGCGTCAACGGCCTTCAAGCCGGTTTGTAAAGGTTCCTTGACCGGCTGGCGCTCCACGACGCCGGGAGCGATGACCTCGATGGGCCGGCGCCCTGCCGCGGCCACCGGGCCTTTGCCGTCCAAAGGCTCTCCCAAGGGGCTGACCACCCGGCCGATCAGGGCTTCCCCTGCCGGAACTTCCATGACCCGGTTTGTCCGGCGCACTGTGTCGCCTTCCTTGATCAACCGGTCGTCGCCGAAGAGAACCGCGCCGACTGTTTCTTTTTCAAGGTT
Organism: Elusimicrobiota bacterium; assembly: GCA_016209025.1. Taxonomy (GTDB): domain Bacteria; phylum Elusimicrobiota; class Elusimicrobia; order JACQPE01; family JACQPE01; genus JACQWW01. The sequence continues at coordinate 4,665 of JACQWW010000272.1, forward strand.
CAAAACCATCCCCATAAGACTGCCCCCGCTGTTGCCGCCGGAAGACCTCGGGATGAACTCGATCAATTCCCCGGCCATGGCCCGGGAAAGCCCGTAAACCCGGGCAATACCGTCGCCCACCTGGCTGACAAAGCCGATCTCGCCGACCTCGGCCTTGGCCGCAAAAATTTCCAAATGTTTTTTAAGCGCGTCCGTTACTTCTTCCGTTTTAATCGCCATATCATCCTCCAGCTAGAGCTTCCCTCAAGCGGCGCACCTTAAGCTTGAAGCTGTTTTCAAAATAGTGATCGCCCGCCTTGACGGCCAAGCCGCCGATCAAATCAGGGGCCTCCTTGATTTCCAAAACCACCTTTTTTCCGCTGAAGCTTTCCAGCTTGTTTTGCAGGGCCGCGGCCTGGTCTTGGGACAAGGGAAAAGCCGCTGATACCCCCGCGCGCATAATGCCGGCTGATTCGTCCATCAGCGCGGCCAAACGCCCGGCTATGCCGGGCAAGAGGCGAAGCCGGCCCCGGGCAAGGAGCGTCTTGACAAGGGCCAGAACAAGCGGTTCCAATTGCCTGGCCAAAGCCGCCTCCAAAGCCTGCGTTTTTTCTTTCTGCTCTATGGCCGGGCTTTGGAGGGTCTGCCATATCGGGTCTTTTAATTTAAACGAATCAGCCACTGCCTTGAGGTCGGCCAGGGCCCTGTCGCACGCCCCATCGGGCCCGGCCTCGATAAAAAGCGATTTGGCATAACCCGCAGCCAAATCCCGATCGTCTTTTGTTTTCATTTAATTTTTAGGCGCCTGCCCGATTTCTTCCAGCAGCTCCTCAACGAGCCTGTTGTGTTCCGAGATATCGGTTTTTTTCTTCAACAGGCGCTCCGTGGCCATGGCCGTCAATGCCCCGATCTCGCCGCGCAAATCCGCCAAAAGGCGCTCGCGGTCCGCATCGAGCTGGTCTTTGGCTTTTTCCAATATTTCCTTGGCGCTTGCCTGAGCCTGGCGGACCAGGCCGGCCTGAACCTCGTCGCCCTTTTTCTTGGCCTCGGCGATCATTTCCTCGGTTTTTCGTTCGATCGCGGCCAAATGCGTCTCATACTGGGACTTGAGATTATCCGCGGCCCGGCGCGCCTCTTCGGCGGCTTGTATTTCCTTTTTAATGCGTTCTTCGCGCTCCTCGATGGAAGCCAGAATGGGCTTCCAGGCGAATTTTCCCAGCAGAACCACCAGGCACAAAAAGGTGACCAGTGTCCATACGATCAGACCAGTATCCGGACTAAGCAGATATTCCATTTTGCGCCTCCGGCGTCACTTATTCTTAATGATGGGCCTCGACTGTCTGACTTGCCTCGCCTTGTGTGCTTTTGGGAACCCCTGAATTCAAAGTCAAAATGCC
>JACQWW010000275.1 GCA_016209025.1 Elusimicrobiota bacterium
GAGCCGAAGACCGCCAGACAGGCAAAAGGCAGTATCTTTTCATTGCGTCTGGTCCCGGGGTTGATAAGCAAAACCAGGGCCAAAACAGCCAAGGCCACGGATGTCCACATCCAAGGTACGAGCCTGGCATTGCCTTCCAGGCCGGCAAAAAGAAATTGAAAGTGCGATGTGTGTTCAGGAATGCCGCTGTAGAAAGCCGTGAAAAGCTCCATAAGAATAAAAAAGACATTGATCGTCATGGCATAAGTTGAAATCACCGCCAGTTTTTGAACCGCCTCTTGGCCCGCGTCAAAGCGGCTGATCTTTCTTAACAGCAGGCAAAGCAGGATAAGGATGGCCGGGCCCGAAGCAAAAGCGGAAGCGAGAAAACGCGGGGCTAGCACCGCGGTCAGCCAGAAAGGCCTGGCTGCAAGGCCTGAATAAAGGAAGGCGGTCACGGTATGGATGCTGATGGCCCAGGGAATGGAAAGAATAATGATCGGTTTGATCCAGCCTGGCGGGGCAATGCCCTGGCGTTCCGCGCCCAAAGTGATAAAACCGATCAAAACATTGAGTCCAAGATACCCGCCCAAAGAAACAAAATCCCAGAACATCAGGGAATTGGGGGTTGGATAAAGCAGGACGTTTAAAGCGCGCAGAGGCTGGCCCATGTCCACAAAAACAAAAGTCATGCACATGATGACCGCGGGAATGGCCAGAAACTCTCCCAGGATGGTGATTTTGCCGAAAGCCTTGTAGTCATGCAGGTAATAGGGCAAAACTACCATGACAGCCGAGGCCGCCACCCCCACCAAAAAGGTGAACTGGGCAATGTAAAAGCCCCAGGTGACATCCCGGTTAAGGCCGGTGATGGTCAATCCCTGGAAAAACTGCTCAAGATAAAAGAAAAATCCGGCCCCGATCACGGCCAGTAAAAAGATTATCCATGCCCAATACTTTTTGCTTCCGGTAAAAGGTTTTTCAAACATATTTATAACAGGTAATAAACCTTGGGCCCTGTGCCCAAGCCCGGCTTGCGGCGCAGGGAATATTTCGCGCCAAGCGCTTTTCTGGCATCGGATTGCGGATCATTCAAATCGCCGAAGATAAGGGCTTTGGCTTTGCATGCTTGAACGCAGGCCGGTTGCTTTCCCTGGGCCAAGCGCCGTTCGCAGAAGGTGCATTTTTCCACCACCCCTCTGGTTCTGGTGGGAAATTCCTGGTTCAGGTTTTTGATGAATGGCCTGGGATCGCGCCAGTTGAAACTGCGCGACCCATAAGGGCACGCGGCCATGCAATAGCGGCAGCCGATGCACCTATGCCAGTCCATCATCACGATCCCGTCTGATTCGCGCTTCCAGGTCGCTTTGGTGGGGCAGACCTTGACGCAGGCCGGCTTTTCGCAATGGTTGCACAAAAGAGGCACCGGCGTGTGCCGGTAGTTTTCTTGCAGAAACTCATGTTCCTGCTCGTGAAAGACATGGCTGAACTCTTCTTTCCAAATCCATTTGACCTCGTCTTTCGGGTCCGTCATCTGAGGGACATTGTGCTCTTGATGGCAGGCAATGATGCAATCCCGGCATTGGGCTTTTTTCCGGCATTTTTCCAAATCAACGACCATGGCCAGTCTCTTGGCGTTTTTTGGCGCTTTATCAGACAGACCCTGGCCGGCCAGGGCCTCTGGCCCCGACTCCGTCCCCGAAGCTCTGCGGAGCGGGGCAGCCAAGGCGCGCGCCGCGTTTCCAGTAAACTTTCCCAGGATTGCCGTCATCGCGGTTAATCCGGCCAATTTTAAAAATCCTCTGCGATCAGTTACCATAACACCTCAAAATCCATTTTTATCTTTTATACTTTTAACCCCACGGCGGCTCTTTGCCGACAACCGCCTTGATCGATGGGAGTCCTTGGAATCTGTCCGCAGAATGGCCGGTGGCCAGGTAGAGCTTCGTAAAGCCTTTAGCGTGAAGTTCTTGGGCAAACTCTTCGCCTTTGATGCCCTTGCCCAGTTCGCAATCAAGGTAAATGGTTGTTTGCCGGGGAAATTGCCCGCCGCCGGCCTCAAGGAATTCCTTAGGGCTTTTAAAGGTTTTAAGGACATGGCCTTTTGCCTTGGCCGCCATTTTCCAGGTCAGGTGAACCAAGGGATCGTCGTCAATCAGAACAGCGTCCACCTTGTTTTCCCCTCCCCCTTGAGGGGGGAGGGCAGGGTGGGGGTGATTAAGAGAGCCTGAACGGATCGTTATTGGCACAAATCCCGCCAGTCCCTTGGGAATCATTCTAACGCCCAGGCGCAGGCACTCCTCCAAAATGCCCTTTTCTTCAAAACGGCTGGTGACAAGGACAGCCTGCCGGCCGAGGCCAAGATTTTCTATTAAAACCAAACCTGTTTCCCGATGGCCCAATAGTTCGTAATCCACCAGATAAAGCGTGTTTTGAACTTTTGATGAATTGTTCTGCGCCCAAATGCGCAGTTCCTGCGGGGTTGAGAAATGAAACAACTCGATTCCATGATCCTTAACCCGCAAAGAATCTCCGCTGAAGGCGGATCCGCCTTCAGCGGAAAACCGGCCCTGCCAGACTTGGTGGATGCTGGTATCATCATCAAGAACCACAATGGTGCCATTGGGTTCAAGCTCCAGAGTGGAGACAAACCATTCAGGAGGCTGGGCCTTGGGAAGCTTGATGATTACGGTTGTGCCACACTTTTCGTCATTCCCGCGCAGGCGGCCACGGCCACTGGCCGCATCTCCGTCCCCGAAGCTCTGCGGAGCGGGGCGGGAATCCAGATCGAGGCTACCGCCCCAGGACTCAAGACTGGTCATGGCATGATAAAGACCCAAACCTGAACCGCCGGCTTTGCCGTGCGTTACGCCTTTTTGACCGAGCTTGGACAAGATATCCGGCGGGATGCCTTTGCCGTTATCTTGAACTTTAAGCAAAATCTGGCCGGTATCAAAAGCCAGGGAAACCGTTACCATGCCTTTCTCGCCTAACGCTTCCACTGCATTGTTGATTAAATTCGACAGCACTCGCTTGAACTCAGTCGGCTGTATTTTCGCAAAGAGACCATAAGACGAGGCGTCGAGCCGGCTGTCAATCTCAATGCCGATCTTGGAACGAAATTGCAGGCGTTTTTCCGTGATGAGGGGGTCAATAAGGCTGGAAAGAAGCTGAATAGTTGCCGGTTCAACAGCGGTTGAAGGCGCCCCGGCGGCCGTGTTTTTATCGGCGGCCTGGACTTCGCGATGCTTTTCAATCAAGTTGTTGGCAATGTCACGGATGCGGCTGGCAGCGCTGCGGATGATGATGCGTTTTTCCTCAGGAAGCTGCGAAACGTCCTTGATGACGGCATCCAAGGCGGCCAAAGGCGAGCGGATGTCATGGGCAACCTGCGACGCCAACTTGCCTAGGACGGAAAGCCGTTCCTCTCTGCGGTAAGCCTCCTCGTATGCCAGAATACGATCAATTAGACGGTTGGCACAACTGACGTACTTGTCGTTGCTTGGGAATCGTTTTGGATCGATCTTGCTGTAGTTCCCTTTTGACATGTCCCCCATCTTGCTTAGCAGCATCTCGACGGATTGGAAAGAATGCCTGATGATCACCACAACAAGAAGCGAAACGATCACTATAAATAAAGGCACAACGATCCAAAACACCGTGCGGATTATGCGTAATTGGGCGAACAATGCGGCGTCTTTCGCTTGAAAACAGGTCTTCACATCAACACTTCCACTATGAACGTTCCATACGCTCACGATTCCGCCAATCTCACGAGTTCCCCCGCGACTATCATCATCCAGGGAATTCAACGGCACAAACCCCCCTGTTCGCACTGTTGGCTTATACTTGCCCGCGACTTCAACCGAGACAAGATATTGTAGATCAACGTTATGTATACGCTTGTATTTTTCGGAAAATGTAGAGAGCAGCTCTTCGAAGTATACGTGGTTCAATAAAACGACAAGGTAGCCGGCATGTTCATTGAATTCATCATAAACTTTAGACACCGCAACCGGCGCCAAAGATGAGTCGAATTCGACAAATTGCCACGGATGTTCGTTGGTGAAATTCACAGCAGCCATATATCGCGCCAAATTATTACGATTCTCGTTTAAATACCTTCCGTCGTTCGAAAATTCATTGTTGGCCTGTATCTCACGGTTTTTATTTAAAAAACAGACACCTAAATAATCCCGCTCATTTTTCATCATGGAGTCAAAAAATCGGGAGAGCCCCTCAAACCTTTGATATTCCACGGCTACCGAGAACATTTTCAGGCCGGAAAGAAGGTCCACGGTCTTCTTTTTAAGAGCGAGATAGCCTGCAATCTCTTTCGCTTTGTATTCAGATTCGAGGACCAGGCCGTTTAAAATATCTTGTCTTGCGTTGCCAATAAAAGTCCTGTAAATGACGGCACAGGCCACAAGAACCGGAATAATAGAACACAATAATACTGTGGCAATAAATCGTCTGCTCATATTCTACTGGTCGCTCAGCAGTCCCTCTTCCTTGATCACCCGGGCATATTCAAGCATCTCAATAGGTATCTTAATCTCAAGTCTGTCAGCCTGTTTTTTATTGATGATAATTTCGTACTTTGAGGGATACCGATACGGAATCTTAGAAAGAGCTTTATGTTCAAGAATTGCGGTATGAATAATATCAGCCAATTCTGCGCCCATAATCTGTGGCGTCATTGAGATTGAAGCCATGGCTCCCATCTGCAGGTTAACGTCGACGATGGAGATGCTGGGTATTTCGATATTCTCCGAAAGCCATCTTCCCATCACTCGGAGATCCATCCGGTCGCCCCTGTTGTCTTCGACATTCCAGGGCACAAGCATCCAAAGAGAGTCATCCTCGCCGCTGGCCGCCTTAATGGCACGCTTCCAGTCATCCCATTTATTGCTCATATAGACCTTATGAAGCGCGATTTTTGTCTTATGAGTTTTAAAATGTTCGCGGAGCTGCTGAACGATTGTCTCTGAAGTGGGATTGAAACTTGTAATTAGGGATATATTTTTGACTTTTCCCCGCGTGAGGTTGGATAACAGCTTGAGCGAAGCCTGTGCCGGATAACGCTCAAATACCCCTGTCATTTCGATGCTATGGTCAAGCCATCTGACGTCAGCCTCATCCTTATTGATGCCCACAAACAGCAGCGGGATTTTAAGAGTTTTGAGTTGAGGCATCAGCGCGTCCGCGCCCTCATCATCGCATACGATGAGAAAATCCGGTTGATACTCTCTGACTTTCGCCGATATTTTTTCGGCTTCCGCATCTCTTTCAGTCTGCGTCCGTTGAGCGTAGTAAGGTGAATCGTAAGCGTACTGTTTGAGCTCGAACGGGACACCCGTCTTTTGTAGTTGCTGCGAAAGCCCTGAAACGATTCCCTCCGACCATTGCCCCGGGGGATAGCTAAATACCACAAAGAGCCGCTGCGATTTGGTTCCGGCCGCTATTGGGGCCGCATACGCTGGAAAGCATATGAGCCAGCCAAGCGCGCAGGCGGCCAACGAGAAAATCAAACAGGCCGGCTGTCTTCGTCGGCGCCGCCCTGGACGCATGGAGCGGCCAAAATCGGTATCTCTCATGTCGGACATGCTAAATTGAACTCTGCGATATTTACACCCCAAAAGGAGTGCCACTCAGATACCAACCAGTCGTCAATCTCTTTGGGTAACGGCTGTAAGCCAGGCGCCAGTTTGCCGTCGTGATACAAAGCCACGACAGAGTTGTGGGCATAGAAAACGGGATCCAAATACTTCAGGAGGGTCGGTCTTTTAAGTTTAAAATTAAGCGGCATTTTGCCGTTTTCGACTCTTTCCCGGACAAATCTTGGCCCAAACTCATCTTCCGCACCCATGTTAATTAGCCTGATTTTTGAGCCGGCAATCTCATCCGGCCAAGGGGTTGTTGAAATGAAATGATTTATACCTGTACTGGTGACAAGAAAGTCGTGGTCATTAAGCAAGCCCGGCATCGAACTCATCTCAGAATACAGTATTTTCTTGACGCCATTGCCGGCCAAAGACCGAAGCGCCTTTTCGTTGATATCAACCACGGTGCACTTTGCTGCGTGTTCCGTCAAACCCCGAACTATGCCTTTACCGACTTTACCAAAACCAAAGATTAGAAACCTGGTTCCGCGCAGTTCCGGAGAAATGAACTCCTTGAACGCTCTGACAAATCCGTCGCTGGTGCCATAATAAGTCTCCAGCGCCTTCACTCTGCTGTCGTCAACGGACAAGACAGGCTTTTGGCATTTATTGCGCCTATAAATGTCCACTCCCGTCTTAGTAAGTTCAGCGATGGCTTTGGCGCAATCCACCCCGCTCAACTCAGCGCAACAATCCAGAATAATGTCGGTACCCGCGAAACACTGTTTTTCCTGGTCGAACTCGTATCCCATTTCCTGGATGAGTCGAATGGCCTGCGTATCCCGTCCCAAAAACGAGGGGGTGGTGGTCTTTAATTTAAAATCATTCTTAATGAATGGCATCATTTTTACAATAGCCGAGATTGTAAGCGGCGTATTGTTAACGATGCTGTATCCGCGCAGATCTATCCTCCGGTATTCCTCAACCTGTCTCATAAGGAATGGCGCCTCGTCGGTTGGAATCCTTGATAAAATTATGCTCTTCATGACCGCTCCTTCAAGCTTGGTGCAATAAAAACTTCAAACCAGTTTTCTTCTTTTAATATGAAATGAGAGGTCTGACCTAACGCCATGATGAGCCCTTTTTTATTGTTCCCGGTTCGACGTGGCAGTCCCAGCAATAGAGTTTGACCGCCGCGTAGTCGTGGCATTGGGCGCAGAATTTTTGCTGGTTGGCATGGCACTTAAGGCAGGTGCGGGAAAAACTCATGTCAAACTGCCTGCCATCGGCAGTCATGAATTTTCTCTCGCCCCGGCGCACGACTTGGTTGCGCCATTTATTAAGCAAATCCATGTGATTGGCTTTCATGTAATCTTTGTCCCTGACACAGCGCGGGGTATCAGGGGCGATCTGGGGATCAGGAACATGAGAGCTTTTGCCGCTGACCGCATTAAACCAGAAAGGCAGTGTCACTAAGGCCAGAAAAATCAAAAGGCCGGTAATGATCTTGCCCGCGTCATATATCCGCATTATTGTCCAACCTGAACAGGCAAGTTATGAGGTCTGAAGCGCGAAGTCTTAAGTCTGAAAATAGAAAAACCCGATTTTTTCATACTTCAAACTTCAGGCTTAAGACTTGAGAAATTCCCTCGGGGAATTTCCGGTAAGGGTTGTCCGCGCAAATCCGTCGCGCGTTTTTCGCCTTTGACCACCAGGGCGTTGCCCACCAGCTCGTGGAGGGCCCCGATCTGGACCCCGGGCGCCCAAAAATCAACCACCGCCGGCAGGGTGGCCTTGTCAATGGCGCACATGCAGGCCAGAAGATTGACCCCGTGCTTTTCCTGGACATAGCGCACCGCATTGCCTCGGGGAAATCCGCCGCGCAGTCTCATCTCAAGATTTTCGTCGGTGCCGATGCCGGAGCCCGATCCGCAGCAGAAGGTCTGCTCCCTGATGGTGTTTTCCGGCATTTCATAAAAATAATTGCACACATTTTTTAAAATATAGCGCGGTTCCTCAAAAATACCCATAGCCCTGGCCGTGTTGCAGGAATCGTGCCAGGTGACTTTCCAATTGTCGTTGCGGCTTGGGTCAAGCTTGAGCTTGTTATGCCTTATCAAATCCGCGGTGAATTCAGCGATATGAATCATCCTGGTTGATTTGGCATGATCGAATCTCGTGCCGGTGATCGGGGAAACCGGTTCTTCCAGGAAATCAGCCGGGCCGTTCATGGTATCCATGAATTGGTGCAGAACCCGCCACATGTGGCCGCATTCCCCGCCGATAATCCATTTGACTCCAAGGCGCTTGGCCTCGGCGTAGATTTTGGCGTTTAATCTTTTCATCATGGCCGCCGAATGAAAAAGCCCGAAATTCCCCCCCTCGGAAGCGAAGGTGCTGAAGGTATAATCCAAGCCTATTTCGTGGAACAGGGCCAGGTAGCCCAAAAAACCGAAATAATGAGGATCGCCGAAATAATCCGCGGAAGGAACGACAAAAAGTATCTCGGCCCCTTTTTTATTGATCGGCACATTCGCCTCGATTCCGTAAATGTCGCGCAGGTCGTTGACCGCGAAATCAACCGAATCTTTGAAGCCGTGGGGCTGGATCCCCAGGTGATTGCCTGTCCTGAAACAATTGGCCGCCGGGGTGGTGATCCAGTCAATCCCTAGTCCCAGCATGTTCAAAAGTTCCCTGGCCGCCATGGTGATCTCGGCCGTGTCAATGCCGTACGGGCAAAAAACCGAACAGCGCCGGCATTCGGTGCACTGGTAAAAATAGAAAAACCATTCCTTAATGATGTCGGCAGTCAGCTCCCTGGCCCCGGCCAGGCTTCCCAAAAGCCGGCCGAAGGCGGTAAAGTCGTTGCGGTAGACCGAACGTAAAAGCTCGGCCCGCAGGACAGGCATGTTCTTGGGATCGCCGGAGCCGATGTAAAAGTGGCACTTGTCCGCGCAAGCTCCGCAGCGCACGCAGGTATCCATAAAAATCTGAAGGGAGCGGTATTTTTTAAGAAGATCACCCAAGCCCTCAAGAACGATTTCCTTCCAATTGGCGGGAAGCTGCCAATCGGCCTCCGTGGGTTTCCAGGTTCTGGCATGAGGCAGGCCCAGATACTCGGCACTTTTGACCTGGGCCCCGTAATTGTAGTTTCCCCGGCGCAACTCAACCTTGGGATCAAACCAGCTCTTTTTCGGGGGAGCGTAATTTATTTTTGCGGTTTCCTTGGGGCTCAATTTCTGTTCCGACATGGCTATTGCCTCTCCAACGGCAGTCCGGCTGTTTTCATGACGTCGTGAAACTCATCTTCATATTCCTGATAGGTATGGACTTTGACTTGGGGGTTCCAGGGATTGACATGCCGGACCCGGCGGCTGTTGTTGGCCAGGTTTCTGGTGGGGCTTAAAAAAATTCCGCCCATGTGCATGAGCTTGCTGAAAGGAAAATAAGCCAAAAGCGCGCTCACGAAAAAAAGATGGACAAAGAAAATCGTGCCGATTCCTCCGGCCGCCGCAAAATTAAAACCGGCCAGTCCCATGGTCATTTTTTTAACGGCTATGACGTCCACCTTGAAAAAGTATCTCATAAGGATTCCGGAAACAGCTATGCCGAAAATGAGAACAAGAGGGAAATAATCCGCGGGCAGGGATATATAGCGCACCCTGGCGATCAAAACCCGGCGGAAAAAAAGATAAGTGAGAGCCGCCAAAAAAACCGCGTCCGTTAAATATAAAGCCGGCGCCCCGATTTGAAAGAAAGCGTCAAGAGATTGAAGCCCTAAAAGACAAGGGGGCACGGGTTCCATGAAAAAACGCAGATGCCGCGCAACAATGACCAGAAGCGACCCGTGAAAGGCGATGGCTCCCAGCCACAGCCATTGGCTTTGCGAATAAGTGAGCCTCGGGCCTTCGCGCAATTGGGATCCGGTGTTGCGAAAAAGAGACCGGAAAAAGAAAATCTCAAGAAACATTCTTGCGGCCGCGCCCCAGGCTGTATGGGGGTTTTCCAGGGGGCTGTTTTTGATCCAGGCTAAAGAACGCTGTTGGCCGCAGGTTGTGGGCACGCGAAAAGGCACCGGGGCCATGGCCCATTTGAGAACGCGGCAAACGAACCCGGCGATGAAAACCACCGCAGCCAGCGAAGGAATGACGACGCCGAAAGTCAAGGCAAAATGCGGCCAGGGCGCGCTCAACAAAACAGCAAGAAGAAGAAAGGCGGTGATCAGCAGGGAGTAGATCAAATTCATAAAAAATAGGACCTTTCTTTTATTTCAGCATAAAGAACAATAATTTTACACCCACAGAACTTCCCCAAAGGGGTAAGTTCTGAAGTCTGAAGCGCGAAGTCTGAAGTCTGAAAAGGGAATAACCTGTTTTTTTCATAC
>JACQWW010000087.1 GCA_016209025.1 Elusimicrobiota bacterium
CTCGACTTCTTCTCCTGGCCTGACTAAGATGCCGGTGGCATCTTGACTTCGGCCATAGTGGATGGTCCGTGAGAACAAAAGGTTGCCTTCAGCATCCTGACCATTATCCATGAAAATCTTGTTCCCGGTCTCTGTATCATAGCCGGTATAAACGACCCGGCCGGCAGAGGCGGCACGGACCGGAGCTCCGGAGGCGGCCGCCTGGTCTATGGCGTCATGAATATAAAAATTGGAACAACCTTCGTCATGGCAGCGCCTGAGCTCCATTTCAAGGGAGGTGACAGGGCCCCGGCTGGACATTTCGGAGGGCCGGCGGAAAAGAATCTGGCTAGGATAATTTTCACTGTCCGTGTCAAATGACGTTATCTCGGGGCGGCCATGATCATTGAACTGGAGAATGCCGACCGATGATCCGATCAGGGGGTCAAAGATCAAATCTCCCGGATCAGCGTCCGAAGAGGCGTTGGGATCAAACACCTCCCAAAATTGCCCGACCCCGGCAAGCTCCTGGCGCGCCTGGATGATCTGCTGTTGGGACTGGACGAATTGCGCATCAGCGGAGGCGCTGGGAAGGTTGTCCAGGGCATTTCGGATGATCCCGGTATTTCTGCGTCCGGCAATGTCCGCCTCCATTTCCCCTAAATGCCGATCCAGGCGGCCCCTTCGGGCTTCATCGCCGAAGTATTCCTGCCAGCGCTCGGCATGGAATTGGGAGCCCCGGCCTTCCTGCTCCATCTGCTGCCTTTTCCATTCTACCAGCCGGCGAATTTGTTCCTCGGTTCGGTGTTCTTGTTGTTGCTGCCTGGCCTGTTCCTCTTGGCGGGTTCTTGATGTCCTATACTCGGTAATTCTGGCGGAATATGTCTCAAGGGCCTCGTTAAGGCGGGAAAGGTAGGAGATTTGGTCTTCGCGGGAAGCGCTCTGCTGGTCAGGCCTGGAAGCTGTGACCGAAACAACGGCAGCGGCCAGGGATTCCAAGTCCTGCCTGCCGGAACTGAAACGCCGGAAGATTTCCTGCTCAATGGTTCTGATCCGTTCGAGAAGACCATCGGCTTTTTCCTGTAGCCGGCTGATTTGGCGGTCCATTGTGGCGTTTTCCCTGACTTCGGTTTCTTTGGCTTTTCCATGAAGATAAACTCCTAATTGGGTGGCTCCTGACAGGACAGAGAATCCCCCGGCCGCATAGGAGGCGATGGCCGCGGCTGAGGTAATCGAGCCCAAAAGGCCCACTCCGGCAATGACCGGCATGGCTGCACTCCCGGCCAGGGCGATGGCCCGGCCCGCGTAAGTGGCGATGTTGTAAGTTTTGGCAAAAAATGACTCAGGATTGTCAATCTTAAGATCAAGAAACCCCAGGGATACGGTTTCCAGGGCTCCGGCCACGATGCCGCCTATGGCTGTGCCGATAAAGGCGATGGGATAGGCCAGGGCGTATTTAAAGACCTTTCCCATAGCCTCGGAAACGGATTTGACGGCAAAAAGGCCGAAGGCCAGTGACCCGGCCAGAAACAGGCCGGCAGCGACAGGATTAAGAGCGCTGAAAGCGACTCCTGCGGCCAGTTCCTTTAACACCATAACCAAGCCGGTAATGCCCATGGCCGCGCCTCCAGCCGAGCCCGCAAACTGAGTTATCCAGCCTTCAGTGGTACGTTCACCGTCTGATTCAGGGGCCGGGTCGGTGTTTATGCTGAAGGTTTCACCGGAATCGGAGGCTGACGAGGCCGAACCCCCTGAAGCAGGCCTGGGAGGGGTCATAGTGGCGCTGGTTCCAGGGCCGATGTCGCCGTAGCCTCTTTGGATGCCTTCGGAGCGGATATTGTCGTGGATTCTTCGGCGGCGCTCTTCATCGGAGTCGGCGCCCTTGGCGCTGGGGGTGATGGAAACAGGGGAAGCCGCTCCTGCTGGACGGACATTGCCTTTGCCGCTTGCGTCAAAGAAGGCTTCGGTGATGGAATAGGACTCTTCGGCATGGGAGGTTAAGGCGCTTTGGGAGACCTGGACAGGCTGGGGCGGGAATTCTTCCTGGCCGGAATAATCAATGGAGGCCAGGGCATTCGGGGGGATAAGCTCCAGGATCAAAAGCCAAGAGAGAAGACAGCTTAAAAGCCGGAAGAACAAACTGGATTTAGATTTCTTGCCTGTTTCTTTATTTTTATTACTCATGGTTCGTTCACCTCAAAACAAAAAAGAGGCGCGTTTGACTTTTCGGCTGGGATCAGGTCAGAATGGTTTGTTCCTGGACAATAGTTTCCAAAAGCCGTTTGCCGGACGCGGTGGCGATTTGGATTTTGTCGAAAGCGACCTTGGTGTGTCCGAGCGACTGGAATCGGAAACCCAGGCGCTCGGTAAAGCGGTAGGGGATAAAGCCGGAAACAAAAAAACCGTTGCGGCTAAGCAAATCATAAAGAGCGCCGATGCCCGGCCCGCCCAAGGGGACATCCACGGCCGCGTATTCATAGCCGTCGTTCAAATATTCCCGCCATTCATCAAGGATTTTTTCAGCGGCCTGGCGGCCCGGCTGGTACATGTCGAAAATCACGGCTTTTTGAGCGGTTTGGACTTCGGTTTTATAACCGCCCTCCGGCGTTAAAGTGTCTATTCTTGAAGCCGGATACCACGTAAGGCCCAAAGGCTTAAGGAGAAACCCAAGCCTGCTTCCCAGGCTTTCCGGCAGGCAGATTTTTTTACCGAAAGGCTGCTTGACGCGGGGAATAATGGAAAACAAAATCGTATAGCGGTCCATGTCCTCGGGGTCGGGTCCCAAACCGATTTTTTCAAGGCTTGCCTGGTGTTCTTTGGTCTGACAGCCGAGGAAAAGGGCCATGTCGCAAGTGCCGTAGCGGCTGATGAGTTTTTGCGAAAGGATGTGGTTGGTGACAAAATCGAAGTAAAGATAATGCATGGGGGTTTCCCCAGCGATGCTCATGGTTTTTTTAAAAATTTTGGCGAACAGGCCCCTAGACTTAAGGGCCGGGTCAACTAAGCCCAGGGCAGCCTCGTACACCGGCGGCCACGGCCTCTGGTGGCCAGGGGGCTGCGAAGTGGGGCGGTTCGTTTTGCCGTTTAAGCAGTCCCACGTGGCCGGCTATTCTTCCGTCAGGCAAGACGGCCGCGGTTGAAATCAATCGGCCGTCTTGCATTATGGCTTCGAGTTTTTCCGGGTAGTAGATCGTTTCGTTGATGTAGTTGTACCCGTAGACAAAATAAAAAAGCCGGCTTAGGGCGCTTGCTTCCTGGGGTTTTAAGCGCCGGATTTTGATTTTTTTGTCCGCGTTTTTTGGAAACAACCTTTCCAGGGCCGGAGGATCGAAAGCCTTTTGCAAGGCTTTCTTGCCGAGGCGCTTGCCGATGGAAATTACCTGGCCTTTCCTGCCGAGATTTTCCGTGGAAAGGCCGTCCACTTTTTTTGATAATTCGCGGAATTTCCCAAGCAGTTCGGCCGCGGCCGGGGTGCAATCGGTATTTTTTCCGCAAACCACGGGAATGCCCCGGTTGTGAATTTTAATGGAAAGCATGCCTTGGGCTTCGGCCGCGGTAATCCTTAAAGGCTCTCCTTCGCTTCGGCTGTTGTTGTCAATGATGATTTTTAAGACCGCTTCTACGGCGCCGGATAAATTGTTTAAATCCGAATCCTCGATGCCGAGGCCGGCGGCAAAGGTTTTGATGAAACTGAAGGCCGGCTCCAAGAATATTTCCTTGGCCGGAATAATAAGCCTGGCTTCAGGAAGAGACTGCATCTATCACTCTGATTAATTTTCCCGTGCGCGGATTTTTGGGGATGCCGAGGGGTTTTAAAAATTCGATTTTGACCGGCCGGACCGTGCCTTCGGAAATAGCCTTGCGCAAAGCCGGGCGTGTTTCAATTATTTTATTTTCAAGCATTTGCGCCATTTCGGGATGCTGGGCGCTCTCGGCTTGGGTTTCAATGCGGATGATCAGCCGGTCAAGGCCCTGCTCGCGGCGTTTTTCCATCTGGACGACCGGCGAAGCGCCCAGGGCTCGGCCCACGGTTTGCCTGACGAAATCGTAATCAATGGAATCATAGCCCACTCTTAAAACATCGTCGCCGCGGCCAAGGAGTTTAAATAACGGCGTGGTGCGGCCGCAAGGGCATGGGTCTTTTAACCATTGGGCTAAATCTCCGACCCGGTATCTGATGATCGGGGTCAGGCGTCTCGGATATGGTGTGGCATAGATCATGCCGGTTTCGTTGGGGGCACAATGCCGGCCCGCCTGCGGCGAGGCTCGCCCTTGGCGGCCGGTTTCTTCATTAACGATTTCCGTGTAACATTGGTCGTCATGAACGTGGAAAACAGCCGTGGGGCATTGTGAACACTGGTAGCCGATGTACCAGGTGTCAATGGTGCCGTACCCGGGCGCGGCAATGGTTTTAATGCCGAATTTTTTCTTAAGTTCCTGCTTGTCCTCTTCGTAAAGATGCTCGCCGCCGTAATAAAATTTTTCGATCTGAATGTCTTCGAGTCCCAGGCTGGCTATTTCCTTCAAGCATTTGACCGAGATGCTGGCGACTCCGGCCAGGCAGTTGATTTTAAAAAGGCGCATGATGTTGTGGACAAAATCAGCCGGTGCATGATTGGAAAAAGGGAAATTCATGCACCCGTATTGCTGGAGCATGCGGTGGATGTGAAGAAACGTCATGTAAAGAGCGCCCACGGCAAAGAGATTGGCGGCCCGGTCGTTTTTGTCAAGCCCGACTGCGTAAAATCCTCTGGTATTAGGAAGGGTCAAAGCCTCGAATTCCTCATGGGAAAAAAGCGCTGTCTTCGGCCGGCCGGTCGTCCCGCCGCTTTGAAAGACGTTAAAAGAGTCATTGGCATGTCCCCCTCGTTTTACCCCTCCCCCTTGAGGGCGGCCACGGCCACTGGCCGTATCTCCGTCCCCGAAGCTCTGCGGAGTGGGGGGGAGGGCAGGGTGGGGGTGAAACTTGCATGAGCCGCGCGCGTCATTCTCATCTGCGATCAGGCGGCGGCTCTGGGGAGGCAATGATTCCCTAAGTTCTTGGGATGTTAATGGCGGAACTTGAGCCAGGGGGTAAAGTTCGCCTTTTTTGTAGGCTGACAGCCGTTCCTTGTAAAAGGGCAGTTTCGAGGCGTGCCGGACGTATTCGTCAAGGCGCTTGGAGATAATTTTTTGCCGGTCTGATTCGTTTTTTTCTTCCCATTCGTCATAAAACGCCCCCTTGCGCCGGTCAAAAAGACACCACCATTTTTCCCTCTCCCTCGATGGGAGAGGGCAGGGTGAGGGTGTAATAAGTTGCTTTGTTGGCGATTTAGTTTTCATAAGTTTATACAGCTTGATGTTAAGGGACCTAGGGCTCTAAAGTGTTCAACAAATCGAAACGCAGACTGCCTAAATTGCCGCTGGCCGGCCCAGCCGGCCAAGGCAGCGGCCCGGATTCAAGGCTGTAGGGCCGGGTGATTATGGAAGGCTGTGGTTGGAGCAGGGTCTCAATGAGGTCCTTAAAATAATTGTTGTAGCTGAAAGTTTCGTTGTTTATGTTAATGGAAACGAAATCAAATTGAACCGAACCTTCATCTTCGGTACCGAGAAAATACATCCTGGCGCCGGCAACGGAATCGAGCTCGTAAACATTATTGGCCGTTTCCTGGGAAAGATTAAATTCAGCCCCGGGAATCTTGAAACCGGGTTTTATTTCCGGATTGAATGAAAGCTCGATGATGCCTTGGCCTTGTTCCTGGCTGATTTCCGGCACAAATCTAACGTCAGGCAAAACCGCCGAATCATGCGTGATATAGAATTTTGCTTTGTTGTTTTTATCCCAGACGGAATGGACTGCGCTAATCCATTCGTTTATTTCCATGCCGCGTCCCATAATGGGGTCAATAGCGTGCCAATGGGCGTCCGTCCCCCTAACAATAGTCGTAACATGGAACCGCCAGGCAGGCTCGCCTTCTTTGCGAAGATCGCCGATGGCAAAGAGCTTTTTAATGCTGTCCGGCTTAAGTCCCATAATCCGCCCCAAAAGATGCGCGGCCATGGCCCGGCCGAAGCAAAAGCCGATAATTCCTTGTGGATCATAACGGCTAAGACTATCCAGCCGCGCCACAGCGTTGTAATAAACAGCCAGAAAAAGCGCGTGGCGCTGAACCGCGTTAAAATCCGTAAAAATTTGGGGCGATGAGTTGGTTATTAGGAGATAAGAATTTAAAATTTCGGCGCTGGAAACGGGGGTGGATGAAGAAATGTTTGTTTTAAAGCTGTTAAAATTTCTTTCTTCTGACGCGGCTTTTGCCGGCTGGTAAACCGCCAATAAACAAGAAAAAACAAAAAATAACGTTTTCACAGGATAAAAAATGAATGCCTGATGATATTGTAGCTTTTTTGAGCCTTTTTCCGACGATTAAACAAGTTTTAAAAGCAATGGGGTCAGGTCTTCATTTGTCATTTGTTGCAACAGACCTTTGGCCGCCTTTAAGTCGCTACTAACAAATGACAAATGAAGACCTGACCCCATTGCTACAGCCAAAAGGCTCTTGAGTCTGGAATTTGGTTTGTGCGGCTGATATACTAACTTTATATGTCAAAACGTAAAACGACGGTTTTTGTGGGCCGCCATGACAACGACGAAAGTCAGCGCCTTTACTGGCAGAAATGTTCGGCTGAGCAGCGATTGAGCGCCGTCGAATTCTTGCGGGAACAGTTTTATTTAATCGCCGGCTTTAAAACCGTTCCGCGCCTGGTCCGGTCGGTTACGTTTAGATGAACATTCATCCTGATTTTTCCGACTTTATCGCTGCTCTCAATGCAAGAAAAGTCGAGTATGTGATTGTCGGACTTGGCCGACCTTGAAGCTCTCGGCGAGCCGCCCATATGTTGAATGTTGAGACCTGACCTCTTTTTTTGTGACGATTCTGAAATCATCGGCCTTTTAGCCGAACTAGTTAGAATTCCCAGTCATTCGGGAATTGACCGCCAGGAAGAGAAAGTCGTCTGGGTTTTAAAAAATTATTTGGAAAAACACGGTTTTGAAACGGCATGCGAAGAAGTGGTTCCCGGCAGGCCGAATTTGCTTTGCACTTGGCGCAGTAAATTCAATGGACGTCATCTTCTTTTATGCGGCCACACGGATACGGTTCCTTTAAATGAAGGCAATCCAGGTGTCGGTTATTCCGCCAAAATCGAAAAGGGGAAAATGTATGGCCGGGGCACGGCTGACATGAAGGGCGCGTTGGCGGCCATGGCTATTTGCCTGGCGGCGCTTAAAAAATCAGGCGCTCTTAAGAAGGGAGCTGTTACTTTTGCCGCGGTTATTGACGAGGAAATGCAAAGCCTAGGCGCGGAGCGCCTTATTAAAAGCGGTTTTCAGGCCGATGGGGCCATTGTCGGCGAGCCGACAGGCAACCGGCTTTGTCTGGGCCATAAAGGCCTGGAATGGCTAGAGATTATTTTTCACGGCCGCGCGGCTCATGGCGGCACACCCGAGGCGGGCATCAATGCCATTGCCGCAGCCTCGGAATTTGTCCGGCTGGTGAATAACGAGCTGGGACCGCTTTTTAAAACCAGGAACCATCCCCTACTGGGGCCCCCGACTGTTAACTTCGGCACGATTAAAGGCGGCGATCAGCCGTCAACCGTGGCGGCTTCTTGCCGATTGACCGCTGACCGGCGTTCAGTGCCAGGGGAGAATTTTGAAACCATCTGCGCTGAACTGCGGGGAATATTGGCGGGCGTGGAATCCCAAATGCCGGGACTTAAAACAGAAATAAGACGGCTTCCCGGAGGCATGGCGACCATGGATCACCTGCCGTTGAGTATCCACTTGGGTCACCCCTTGGCTCAGGCAGTCAAAGAGGCGGTTGAGTCAGCCGGCAGAGTTTTTCAGGAGCCAGGAGCATTTCCTGCCTGGACCGACGGCGCATTACTGGCCAATTTTGCCCATATTCCTACGGTCATTCTCGGCCCTGGCGAGCTTTCCACGGCTCATTCGCCCGGGGAATGCGTCAGCTTGGATGAAGTGGTCCAGGCCGCCCGCATCTACGCTGCCAGCGCCCTTTGTTTTTGTTAAAACTTGTAATACATGTTGGTTTTTTCGCGAAAGCAGACTGATTTCTTTTTACTGGCAGCCGGGCGCATTGTTCCGGAAACGTCGCGGCTGGGCGCAGTGGGGCAAGGCCGGTTCCTTGAGATTGTTGATAATGCCCTCGTCAAAAGGCCGTCCTCAACCTTGCGGCAATTGCGGCTTTTTTTATTGGCGATGCGTTTTTTGCCTATTTTGCGTTACGGGAGAACCTTTGCCGGCTTGGCCGGCCAACAGCAGGACAGCTTTCTAAAGTGGCTGGAGAGCTGTCCAATCAGGCTTTTGCGCACCGGGGAATGGGGGCCAAAGTTCCGGGAGGAAGAGTTTACCGGCCAGGAACTGGAAATGGCCCAGCGTCTTTATTTTGACGGCGGCGGTTTCCTGACAAAAGACAAAAGCATGACCCTTGCCTTCGCCAGGGCTTATGGGGGTTCGACGGTTGTCTATACCGGCACCTCTTTGGTCATCAGGCCGCAAACAGTCCGAACCTGGAACGTGCCTGGGCTTTTTTGGGAGGACATCAGCCGCCGCGCCCAAAAATATAAAAGCGAAAACAATGTGCGCCTGCTCGAAGACGAATTAATCAACGACAACAACCGTTTGTTTTTTGAAGGATGCAAAAAATTGGGTTACCGGGCCGAGCAGTTTCCTTTAAACATTAAAGGCTGCCAGGGTTCCGGCATGTGCAATATGGGCTGCCCCAACCAAGCCAAACAAGGAACCCACCGGGTCCAGCTTGTCAAGGCCGAACGTCTGGGGGTCCAGGTCATCACCCGGTGCGAGGCAATAAAAATCAATATTCAAAACCGCGTTGTCGAGGCCATCGTCTATCCGCCAGTGGGGGCGGGTTTGCCTTCTTCGTGGCAGGCAGGCAGTTACCATGTCCGGGCTAAGGCACTCGTGCTGTCAGCTGGCGCTGTGGGAAGTCCGGCCCTTCTTTTACGCGGCGGCCTGGGCAGGTGTCTGCCGGCTTTGGGCCGGTATTTCACGGCCCACCCGGCCCTCATCCTTGCGGCCCAGCACGACCGGTCAATCACCAATTACTTCGGTCATCCCAAGAGCTATTTCTCGGACCATTTTGCCGAGTCGCATAAATTTTTGCTTGAAACCTGCATGTATTTTCCTTTTGTCACCGCCAAAAACCTGGCTGGTTTCGGCCCTCAGCATAGTCTCATGATGTCGGCCATGGACAGGCTCCAGATGATTTTGGTCATGGCCCTTGACCAAGCCCTGGCGCGAAACCGGGTTACCCTTGACAGCCGCGGCCGGCCGGTCGTGGATTACAAAATAACCCAGGAGGTCATCGGCTCTTTTACTGCCGCCATGAAAGCCTCCTGCCGGATTTTTTTTGCCGCCGGCGCCAGGCGCGTCCATGCGCCGTCTGCCGGAAAATTTTTAATCGAGCGGGAAGACGAAGGACGCCTCGATGAGCTTATCAAGGCGGAAAATTTTCAGTTGGGCAGGGTTTCCATTACCTCGGCTCACTTGATGGGCGGCTGCCGCATGGGCGCCGGGCCGGGCGATTCAGTGACGGACTCATGGGGCCAGGTCCATGGCTTGCCTTGGCTTTTCGCGGCGGATGCAAGCCTGTTCCCTAAATGCGCCGAAATCAATCCCTATCTCACCATTATGGCCTTGGCTGACAGGGCGGCCCAGAAGATTCGCGAGCGCATCGGCAATTTATGAACGGCGCCCAGATTGTTGTTAAAGCCCTCGAAGACGAGGGCGTCCGTTTTACTTTCGGGATTCCGGGAACGCACAACATAGAACTATATGACGCGCTGGACCGGTCGCAAAAAATAACCCCTATTCTGGTGACGGATGAACAAAGCGCCTCTTTTATGGCGGACGCAGTATCCCGGACCTCGGACCAGGTCGGCGTAGTCAATGTGGTGCTGGGCCCCGGGCTGACCCATTGCCTTTCCGGCGTGGCGGAAGCTTTTATGGACAACGTTCCTATGGTCGTCTTGACCGCGGGCGTGCGCAATGATACCGGCAAAAGCTTTCAGCTTCACCAAATTGAGCAAATGGCGGTGGTGCGGCCTGTTGTCAAAGCAGTGTTAAAGCTGGACGATCCATGGGAGATTTATCCTTTGATGCGTCAGGCTTTTGCCCTTGCCAGAAGCGGCGCTCCCGGCCCGGTCGCGGTTGCGATTCCTGCCAACTATTTTGTATTCAGCCAGGGGAAGGGGTCGGGTCTCGACTTCGACACCCCTGGGGTGTCGAAGTCGAGACCTGACCCCTTCCCTGTGCCCGCTGATCTGGACCAGGCTGCCGCAATGTTAAATAGGGCCGGCTGCCCGGCCCTTTACATAGGAAACGGGGCCAAAGCCTGCCAGGAAGCTTTGGTCCGGCTTGCGGAAAAACTTCAGGCTCCTGTTGCCACAACCATCCAGGGCAAAGGCGTTTTTCCGGAAAGCCACCCTTTATGGCTTTGGAACGGCTTCGGCAATTCTGCGCCTGCCTTTGTCAAAAAAATCATGGACAGGGCCGACTGCCTGCTGGCGGTGGGCTGCCGTTTTGGCGAGGTGGCGACGGCCAGCTATGGCCTTAAGACTCCTGAAAATTTGATCCATGTGGACATTGATCAGGGCGTCTTAAACAAAAATTATCCGGCCAAACTCGCCATGGCGGCCGAGGCCGGACTTTTTCTCGACGGCCTTTTAGAAAGGTTAAAGCCAAGGCAAACAAACGATGATCTCAAAGCAGCCATCGAGCATGGCCACCGTCAGGTTTGGGCTGAGTGGTTAAACCGGCCGCCCGGGAGCCTTGTTTCGCCGCCTTGTTTTTTTCGCGCTCTTCAAACCGCCTTGGGCAAGGACGCGATTTATGTCACGGACAGCGGCAACGGAATGTTTTTGGCCATGGAAATGCTGCGCCTTGACAGCCCAGGCCGCTTTTTGGGACCGGTTGATTTTTCCTGTATGGGCTACTCGATACCGGCGGCTATCGGGGCCAAGCTTGCCAACCCGGACCGGACAGTAGCCGCCCTGGCCGGCGACGGAGCGCTTTTGATGACCGGCCTGGAAATGATGACTGCGGCCCATTACGGCGCAGCCCCGCTTGTTTTTGTTTTAAGAGACGGGGAGCTTGGCCAGATCGCCCAGTTTCAGCGGACCGTCTTGAACCGCGACACCTGCAGCGTGCTCCATCCCTATGATTTAAAATCCCTGGCTGATTCGTGCCGCGCCGCGTATCTTGAAATGCCTGACGATCATTCCATAGAAAAAACGATCAGCGAGGCCTTGTCAATGGTTAAAGACAAAAAGCCTGTGGTCGTCTCTGTGGCGATTGATTATTCCCAAAGGACGTTTTTCAGCAAGGGCGCGGTCAAGACCAACCTCTGGCGCTTGCCCTGGACGGACAAGATAAGGATGCTGGGCCGCGCTGCCCGCCGCCATCTTATCGGTCCCTAAATCAACGCCTCAAGTTCCTTAAGTAATTTCCGCAGATCGCTTGTTTTGATGTCTCCTAAGTGGGCGATTCTGAAGGTAGAAGGCTTGCCCTCCTTTTCCAGTTTGGCGTTTAGTTCCCGGTAGCCGGCATCGAACTGGTACCTTTTTTTTTTTTGTTCTTCCTTGGCGCGCTTAAGGTCAATCGTCCGGCTGTTGGTCAAACAGGTTATGGTATCTGATTCAAAGCCTTTTTCCGGAAAAAGCTCAAAACCTTTTTCTTGGGCCCATTTTCTTGTCAAGCGGCCCATTTTTTTATGCCTGGCGAATCTTTTCTCCAAGCCCTCTTTTTCCAAAATGTAATCCAATTGGCGGTTTAAAGCGTAGAAAAGAGATATTGACGGCGTATAAGGCGTCTGGTTTTTGTCATAGCTTTTTTTGAGCTCCAGCAAATCGAAATAATAGCCCCGGCCTGTGATCGTTTTCGCCCGTTCGTAGGCTCGCAGGCTTACCGAAGCCACGGACAATCCGGGCGGCAGGCCCAAGGCTTTTTGCGAGCTGGCCAGGCAGATGTCAATTCCCAGGCGGTCCGTTTCCACTTTAATGCCGCCCAACGACGAGACAGTGTCAACCAAAAATAAAACATCAGGGTATTTTTTGACAACCTCGGCAATTTCCGCTAAGGGGCTTAACACTCCGGTGGTGGTTTCGCAATGAGTCAGATGGATTGCGTCAAAACCGCCCTGGCTTAATTTTTCTTCAATCATTTCCGGTTTAATGGCTTCGCCCCAGGCCACTTCCAATTTTTCTATTTCCTTGCCGCAGTTTGCCGCGATATCGGCCCATTTCGCAGAGAATGCGCCGCAGACACAGCTTAAGACCTTTTTGCCGACGCAATTTCTGACCGCCGCTTCCATGAGGCCAGAGCCTGAAGAGCTTGAGATCAAAACGTCGTTTTGCGTGTAAAGCAGGCGCTGAAGTTTCGGTTTCAAGGCGGCAAATAAATCGGTGAATTCCTGGGTGCGGTGGCCGATCATTGGTCTGGCCATTTCCTTTAAAACCTCTTTTCTGACTTCTGTCGGTCCGGGAATGAATAATTTTTTGTGCATTGGGTGCAATGGGGTCAGGTCTTCATTTGTCACTTGCCTGCGGGAAGTGACAAATGAAGACCTGACCCCATTGCCTCTCCAATTTTGTTTATCACCAGGCCGCTGTAGACCTTAGGATAAAAATAAGTCGCTTTGTGAGGCATGGTTTGTCTGGCCCGTGCCACGGCGAAAATTTTGTTAAGCAGGGACGCGCTTGGCTGTGAATCAGCCAAGGGAACAGAGAGGCTGGGCCCTTTAGCTGACCCAGGGAAGACAAGACACATACGCCTTTATTCTGGCAACAGCATTTTTATCATGTAAAAGCCATAAGGTGTGCTTAATGCCGTAGTCATCTTCGCCTGCGGCCTTGGGCTTTTTTCTGGTTTGCATCTGAAGAAGTTTGTCAATAACCATATTTTTATCGTCATAAATCAGCAGGATTTGGCCAAAGTCAGCCCTGGCTGTTTTTAGAAGTTTAAAACGGTCATCAACCGGGCCTGGGAAGGTTTTTTCATGGGGCAGGATGCTCTTACCCGGCTCTTCAAGTTCGAGCAAGGCGATAAATCCGGTGCGGTCGTATCGTCTGCCTGCCACGGTAAAGTCTTGGCGGTAAATATAGAGGCATTCTTCCTGGTCCTGCGCGATAAGTCCGCTTTTTTGCCATTTGGTCCAGAGCCCTGCCGAATGTTTATACCAATCCCCGATGCCCCTGCCGAGAATCAGTCTGACAATGTTATAGGGCGATTTGGCGTAAAATTTTTGCCGGTCCGCTTCTGACAAAACATCATAAGGGGGGGAAATAAGCGAAGCAAAACTGCCTGCTTTTTTAAGATCGTAACGAAAACCCCGGAATGGTTTAATGATAGCCACTATAGGTTGACGCAAACAGCCCGGGTGATGCCTGGCAGACGGTTCAGTTTATCCATCGTTTCCGTGGAAATTGCGGCATCAATAGTCAAAACCATGATGGCTTCGCCGCCTTTTGCCTTACGTCCCACCCGCATGTCCGCAATGTTGATTTTTTCTTTTCCCAAAAGAGTGCCCACCTTGCCGATCATGCCCGGCTTATCCAGATTGGCGATGACCAGAAGCGTCCCTGAGGGTATGACGTCAACGAACAGCTCTCCGATTTTCACGATTTTAAGGGCCCCGTTTGTTTCAACCCGTCCGGTAATGGCGGCCCGGCTGCCGCTTTCCGACCAAATCTCAAGGGTAATTTCTTTCAGAGCCGTTTGCGATCCGTTCTGCGGCTCTTGCGCCATAGCGCTCACGCCGTGTTCTTTGGCGTAGAAGTCAGCGTTGACCATGTTGACTTTATCTCCCAGGGCGCAATAAAGAAGACCCCTTAAGCCGGCATTAAGCAAAGCGGAGCGTTCTTTATCTGCGTAGTCTTTGCCTGCGGCAAGGCTTAAGCTTTTCCAGGGGCCGGGCATAAATTGACCCAAAAAGCGGCCAAGGCTTTCGGTCAGGGAAAGATGGGAGCTTAAACGTTCCAGAATTTCCGGCTCAAAGCCGGCCGGAAGATTGACGCCGCCTTTAACAATGCCGCGCGTAAAATAGTCCACAACATTGTAAGCCAGTTCTTCGGCCACACGCTTTTGCGTTTCCATGGTGGAGGCGGCGGTGTGCGGGGTTAGGACCAAGCGGTCGCTGAAAGCCAGTATGGGACTGCCGGCCGGCGGTTCTTTGGCATAGACATCAAGGGCAGCTCCGGCCAGGCGGTTGCTGCCAAGGGTTTCGGCCAGCGCTTCTTCATCTACAATTTCGCCCCGGGCCGTGTTGATTAAAAGAGCTCCTGGTTTCATCATAGAAAGGGTTTGGCGGTTGATTAGGCGGCGCGTTCCATCGGTCAGGGGGACATGAAGGCTTAAAATATCCGCTCGGCTTAACAGTTCTTCTAAAGACATTAAAACAATATCTAAGCCTTGGGCGGGCGGCCCGGCCAGGTAAGGATCATGAGCTATGACCTTCATATTGAAAGCCTTGGCTCTTTTTGCCACCTCGCGGCCGATACGGCCGAAACCAAGCAGTCCCAGGGTTTTTCCGTAAAGCTCTTTGCCCATAAGACCCGGACCGCGCCAGCCGCCGCTAACGACTGTTGTGTGGGATGTGACAATTTTTCTGGTTAAAGCCAGTATTAAGGCCATGGCGTGCTCGCTGACCGCGATGGCATTGGCTCCCGGGGCATTGATGACCAAAATACCTCGCCGGGTCGCTTCTGTTACGTCAATATTGTCAACGCCGGTGCCGGCCCGGCCGATGAGTTTAAGCCTGGATGCTTTAGCTATCAGGTCTTTTGTCGCTTTGGTTTGAGAACGCACCAGCCAGGCGTCAAAGCTTTCAAGATTCTGGCAGGTTTTGTCTTCAACCAGATCAAAAAGACCGTCAGTGCGAAAAGGCGCCAGCCCTTCGGCTTCGAGGGGATCGGAAATTAAAACGCGGATTTTGTTTTTCATTTAGTGGTGATTATGTCAAAAAAATTTAAGTGTGCCAATACGCGTTTCCAGCCTGCTGGAGTTTTCCCGCACCCGTCCTTTTACCATCGAGGCCGTCAATCTTGCCAAAACAGCGCGCGCCGTCATGCCTTTGGTGGAAAACGAGGCTAAAATCAACGGCGTGGGAATCGCCGTGACTATAGAAGAGCAAACTCCGCCGGTGCGAGCCAGCGCCTTTGAGCTCCAGCAGATCTTTATAAATCTCATCGTCAACGCCATCCAAGCCATGCCTTCCGGCGGCACAATAACCATTTCCGTCGAGCCGGCCGGCCAGGACAATGTGGCTGTCATAATTAAAGACACCGGCCAGGGCATTGAGCCCGCCATTTCAGAAAAAGTTTTTGAGCCGTTTTTCACCACCAAACCCCCGGGTAAGGGAACCGGTCTGGGCTTGGCCATCTGCCGCAGGATAGCCGGGCAATTCGGAGGATCTTTGAGCCTGGCCTCCCCGGGCAAAGGCCAGGGCACGACAGCCGTCTTAACTTTGATAAAGGCCGGTTAGCCCATTGTTTTTTTAGGTTATTTCTGATATATATATAAAAGATATATATATCGGAAATATGAAATACAAAGAACTCTTAACTCAAACGCGGAGGCTGCCTGCTTTTAGGTTTCAAGATTTAAGACCAAGGAAGCCGCTTCTTGCCCATGAGCACACGCAGATTTACGGATGGGTTAAAGAAGGCCGCTTTATTCGCTTGCGCCAGGGTCTCTACGCGCTCAACAACGAAGAGAGGAGGGCGCCTATTTCGCCGTTTTGGCTTGCCGGGAAGCTTTATTGGCCTTCTTATGTCAGTCTGGAATATGCCTTAAGTTTTTATGGTTTTATTCCCGAAGCGGTGGGCCGGATGACTTGCGTGACGACGTTAAAAACCAAAATTTTTAAAAATCCTTTTGGAATTTTTGCTTATCATAAAGTTCAGCCGCATGGCTTTTTCGGCTATCACACTCAAAAATCGCAAGAGGCAGGGCAGTCATATTGGATCGCCGATCCGGAGAAAGCCCTGCTTGATTTTATTTATCTTTCGATCCCAAGAAAATTGAATTTGAGCCCTGAGCTTTTTCTCGACAGCTATCGTTTACAGAACCTGGAAGAAATCAAAAGATCAAAACTGAAAGATTATATTCTGCGTTTTCAGAACCCCAGAGTCCGCGAGGGAGGGGAAATTTTGCTTAAAATCATCGGAAAAAGAAATGCTTGATAATCTTAAGAATTATCTGGCGCCTATTGCGGAAACCCAGAGACTCAACAGATTGCGCGAATATTTGCAATGGCTGATTCTGAAATCCTTGGATGAAAACGGCATGAGACGGAGCTTGGTTTTTGTCGGCGGGACGGCCTTGCGCGTGGTTTATAAAACCGGCCGTTTTTCTGAAGATTTGGATTTTTCTTTG
Organism: Elusimicrobiota bacterium; assembly: GCA_016209025.1. Taxonomy (GTDB): domain Bacteria; phylum Elusimicrobiota; class Elusimicrobia; order JACQPE01; family JACQPE01; genus JACQWW01. The sequence continues at coordinate 16,430 of JACQWW010000087.1, forward strand.
ACAGGCAGCGCGTCTTTTGATCCGCTTGCTTTATCGAATGTTTTAAAGCGGGATATCCTGCGTTATGGCTTAAAAGCGGAAATCACTAAATTGAGAACAGTAAAGACGGTCCGTTCCTTTTTTTTGAAATTTCAGGATCTTTTACATCCCCTCGGGCTTGCGCCGGAGGAGAATCGGGCCCTCGCCATCAAATTGGAAGTGGATACCAATCCACCCAAGGGTGGGATTCCCGAGGAATATTTCTTTGCCGATCCTGTTGCCTTTTGGGTTTCTCATTGGGATTTACCCTCGTTGTTTGCCGGTAAGCTCAGCGCCTTTCTTTTCAGGAAATACCTTAAAGGCCGCGATTTTTACGATCTAATTTTTTTTCTGAAAAAAAATACTGAACTAAATTTTAAGCACTTCCAGAATGCCGTCCGCCAGACAAATCCTGACGCCGATTTTGCCTCGCTTGAAGACGTTTTTTCAGCCGTCAGGAAGAAGATCGAAGCTTTAGACATGAAGATGATCCTCCAGGATATTCGTCCGTTCTTGTTGGACTTTGGCGAAGAAAGGTATTTAACCCAGGAGGTGGCTTTAAAGCTTCTGGAACAGAAAAAGGACAAAAAAGGGGACGTTGTTTCATAATTAACTTTTCTGCAGAAAAGTTAATTATGAAACAACGTCCCCG
>JACQWW010000039.1 GCA_016209025.1 Elusimicrobiota bacterium
CATTACTTGCCTCGAACATGTTGGTTTCCTCCTTCTTTTTGTTTTGTTGAAACTAGGAGATACCTTACAATGTTCGGGGCTGATTTTTTCGTTTTCTTTTTTTCTCATTTTTTATATTTTTAGATTATAGCGGCCTACGGGGACAAAGCGTTCGAGCGGTTAAAAGACATCTCCCCGGCCCATATCTACAACCTGCGCTTAAGCCGCACCTACAAACTCAGGGCGCAAACATTCGGGAGAACAAAATCCGTCCAGGTCAACATTGGGATCAGGCGCAGGCCGGATGCGATGGGCCAGCCCGGCTGGATTCGGGTCGACACCGTGCATCAGGGAGATTTAGACGGACAAAAGGGTGTTTACCACATCAACATGGTGGACTCGGTTCTTCAGTGGGAGGTTGTAGTGTGCGTGGAGAAAATTTCCGAAAGGTATCTGGCGCCGGTTCTCGAAGAAGCGTTGGGAATGTTTCCCTTCGTGATTTTAGGGTTTCATTCCGACAACGGCAGCGAGTTTATCAACGAGGTCGTGGCCAAACTTTTAAACAAACTTCTCATCAAGCAGACCAAATCGCGCTCCGGCCGCACCAACGACAACGCCCTCGTAGAAGGCAAAAACGGCAGCGTCATCAGAAAGCACATGGGATACTGGCACATCGAACAAAGGCACGCTCCGCTCATTAACGAGTTTTACCGGGATTACTTTAACGTGTATTTAAATTTTCACTGGCCCTGCGGCTTCGCGACGGTGACGGTCGATAAAAAGGGCAAGCGGCGTAAAAAGTACGAAACTTATCAGACGCCGTATGAGCGGTTCAGGTCGCTCAAAAAATCGGATCGGTATCTTCGCGAAGGTGTGACGTTTGAGGTCTTGGACAAAGTGGCGGCGTACAAGACGGACAATGAATTTGCGCAGATGATGCAAAAGGCCAAAGACAAACTTTTTGTAACTGCTCAGTCCCCCTGCGTTTTTCCCTCTCCATCGAGGGGAGAGGGCAGTCCCGCAGGGCAGTCCTGTGCGAAGACACAGGGCAGGGTGAGGGTGACATCCGCCAAAGATGGATCCGCCTCCGGCGGAAAGGTTCTTCGAGATGGACCCCTCACCCGCGCCCTTTCTGCTAAAAGGACTGCCTGCTGGACTGCCGGGCGCGGCCTCTCCCCCAGGGGGAGAGGCATAAAAAATTCTCTATGGAGCTGAGCAGTTACAACTTTTTAACGAATTGGCGCAAGCCGATAAGATCAAAAAAGGAGGCAAGTTCCAGAAAACTACGACGACGGCTCGTCGGGAACTTTCAGGCTCATTCTTGGATTAGAAAATGCTGTCAGTGTCAGTCAACATGCTCATACCCCGTGAGTTAATCTAGACGGTTTGCTTGACTGCGGGTCGCTTTGCGTTTTTATGTTTTGCAAAAAGCTCCCAAGCCTCACTGACGCTCGCCTTATCATGGACAATGGCGCGCACCGCCTGGATCATGGCCACCGGGTTTTCCGACTGAAAAATATTGCGGCCCATGTCTACGCCTGAGGCGCCGGCCTGGATGGCGTTATAGGAGAGTTCCAGGGCTTCCCGTTCCGTGACTTTTTTGCCGCCTGCGATAACGACCGGGACAGGACAGCTTTCAACCACCTTTTCAAAGCCTTCGCAGTAATAAGTTTTGACTATATGCGCTCCGAGTTCGGCGGCTATCCGGCAGGCGAGTCCGATGTATTGGCTGTCGCGCTTCATGTCTTTGCCGACCGCTGTGACCGCTAAAACAGGAATGCCGTAATTATACGCCTGGTCAATAAGGGTGGTCAGGCTAAGAAGGGTTTCTTTTTCATGCGGGGACCCGACGAAAATAGACAAAGCGACAGCCGCGACGTTCAAGCGCACTGCGTCTTCCATGGCCACGGCGATTCCTTCATTAGAGAGGGTTCCTAAAATGCTGGTGCCGCCGGAAACCCGAAGAACAATGGGCGTAGAAGTCGTCGGATCAACCGATGTCCGCAAGACGCCCCGCGTGAGCATTAAAGAATCGGCAAAGGGCAAAAGCGGGGCGATGGTTTTTCTGGGCACTTCGAGTCCGGTCGTCGGCCCTAAGAAATAGCCGTGGTCAACCGCCAGCATCACGGTTTTGCCGGTTTTCGGCTGCAATATTCTCGAGATTCTATTTTTTAATCCCCAATCCATATTTATTCCTCCTGTTCACCTAAAAAAGTAAATATCAGCGACGTATCTGCGATAGGAGCCGGGGGGAAGTTCCGTTACTTTGACTTCGATCAAGACCCCGCCCTTTTCTTCGATAAATTTTTTAAATTCCAAAATTTTAACTTGGAGGTCCTCTAACTTATCCGCTGTCCTATAAACCATGCCGACTTCCGGGCCCAAGTAAACAACAACCAAGTTGTTGACGGATTGCAGAACCTTAAGGCCGGCCCGTTCCAACACGGACGCATCCGCCCCGTCTTTTTTTAGGATGCGCAGTTGAATTTCATGTTCCGGTTTTTCGTCGTAGGCTGTCACGTAATATAGGGAGTAGGTTTTAAGAAGAAGTTCGCTGTCAACCAGGAAAGAGGTGATGACGGGAAGATTATTTCCCCGGAGAAAATCAGCGGCTTTTTTTAAATTTGCCAGCCTGTCGGCATCGTCTTTGGGTTTATACTGCATGGGGTCGGCCAGAAATTGCCTGACCACCGTATTATTCGGACCTTCGTAGGGTAGAATCGAATAGACGCTGTTGCGGGTCGCCTGGCCGGGAACAAAGCCCGCTTCCCGCAGAATCAGCGTCCACATATTCAAAAATGCTTCATGCTCCTGTTGGTTGTCGGTGGCGGCGAAGAGGTTTTTGCGCGCCGACCTGGCCAAAAGATGCAGGTCTGTCAGGTGCTCCGGCTCCTGAGAGTTTAGTGCGGTTTGGTCTGTATCGGCGGCAGGGGTTTCATCAGATTTGATATATCCCGGATAATTTGAGCTTAACAAGAGTGATTCTGATGTCAAAGAGATAATCGCGAAAATAGCGGGTATCGGCAGAAAATTTTTCACAAACGTTTAGGGCTTGGAAAGAAATAATATGAACATTTGGCTGAGGCGATTTTGGAGTGAGCCGAAGCCAAATTTTTCGCGGCGCACTTGGAAAGTGCGTAAGAAAAATTCGGCAAAGGCGCAGCCCAAAATCGTCCAGCCCCTTCGGGGGAAGCCGATATCGGGCCGGCTGCGTCGTTGCTCGTCGCTCACGTGCCCTCTGGGCACGCCGCGCTCCTCGCGCCTAGCATCCGGCCCAATCTCGGCTTCCCAAATGTTCATATTATTTCTTTCCAAGCCCTTACCTCCCCCCCTGACAAAAAAGTATACAACAGAATTTATTCGGATAATTTATGCTCAAAAAATAACTGCTAAACTAAAACGTAGAGGGAAGAAGGTTATGTCACAGGAAAATTTAGGCTTCGCAAGACCCGAGGATCAAAAAACGCTCATGGAGATGCTGATTTGGTATCGAGAAAATATTCAGAACAGAAGTTTCGAGCATAACTTCGAGAGTTTTATGGCCGAAGGCCGCAAACTTTCCAAAAAGTACCGCTACACACCGAGCGATGTAAAGCGCATTATCGCTGAAGTCAAAGCCAAACTGCATTAATCTTTTGCGGATTGTCCTCGATTCCAATGTCGTCGCGTCAGGATCTCTTTGGGGAGGGATTCCGGCCGATGTTTTGAATTTGTGGAAATCTGGAAAAGTCCACCTTTTTGTTTCCGAAGATATCGTTAAGGAATATGTCGGCGTTCTCAAACGCTTGAGATATAGCGATGATGGCCTTGAAAAATTCATGTGTCTTATCAACGATTTGGATCACACCGTGATAATTTCGCCTGTCCAGCGCTTTAAGGTCATTACTGATGACCCAACTGATGACAAATTCCTGGACTGCGCCATTGAGGCGCAGGCAGATGCGATCATATCTGGCAACGACCACTTGCTTAAGCTTGGAAATTTCAGGGGCATCCCGATACTGTCGTCACGCAAATTCTTAAGCCAATTTAAAGACCAACTCGCCGAATAGCCGCCATTCTTGTTGTTTTTTCTTTTTTTTGGCCGCCCAGTTGCGGAGCGGGGTTGATTATTTTGGATTCCGCGCCCGTAGCCTTGTAGATCGTTTTTTCAAAAAGCCGCTTTTACGCTTCAGGGCGGCCACTGTCTCGGTCTCTGACCGTCCCCGAGGCTCTGCCTTTTCTTTGGGGGCTGGCCGTAACTCCGTCCCCGACGTCACGTCCCCCAGGGACTCCAATCGTCCCTTTGCTCTGTAAAGGGGAGCACTGCGAAGCGGGGCGGCGTCTGGTGAAGCAGGAAAGCCCTTTGAGCGTGCCGTAGATGTATGCCTGCTGTTCCTGGGGCTTTTCTCTGACCAAATGTAAGATTTTTGTTTCAAGATTCCCTCCCAATGTCATTGTGCAAGGGAAGATTATGGCCAAGCCAGAGTCAATAAGGTTTACGGAACCCTATAGCATTGACAAGCATCCG
>JACQWW010000269.1 GCA_016209025.1 Elusimicrobiota bacterium
ACTTCAAGCTTCAGACTTAAGACTTAGAAATTCCCTGGGCGAATTTCCGAAGGATGTGGTCAATGGTCCTTATATGGATATTTAGAGTCTTAGTCCTGGCCTTAGGTCCGGCGATCGGATTCTCGCAGGCGGTTCCGCCCTGGAAGGGCGCCATTGTCGGCCTTTGCATCAGCATTTTAATTATCGGGTTTGAAATTTTGCTTGCCGAGGTTCCCTTGACCCAGATCGTCCTGGGCCTGCTGGGAGCGGTGCTGGGCATCATTGCCGGCGGCCTTTTGGATTTTGTCGTGCAGCAGCTGGGACAGCAGGCAATCAGGGAATTTTGGGGCAATTTCGCCCTTTTGATCAAAGTGCTTCTAGCCTATCTGGGATTAGTGCTGGTTGTCCGCAAATTCCCGGAGCTCGACACGGTTGACCAAAAACTGCTGGCCAGCTGGGCGAAAAAAAGGGGGCAGAACCTTTTACTGCTGGATACCTCGGCTTTGATTGACGGGCGCATCTGCGATCTGCTTAAAACCAGGTTCTGGTCGGACGGCAGCCTGGTCATCGCCCGCTGCGTGTTGGATGAATTGCAACGTTTGTCGGACGAGCAGGACAATCAAAAAAGAATCCGGGGCCGCCGCGGCCTGGATATGCTCAGTAAAATTCAGGAAGAAGGATACCTGCCCGTCAGGATTATTGACCTGGATCATCCCGACATCAAAGAAACCGACAAAAAGCTTGTCCGCCTGTCCCAGGACCTCAAAGCCAAGCTGATTACCACGGACTTCAATCTCTATAAAGTGTCCAACATTCAAGGCGTCGAGGTCTTGAACATCAACGACCTGGCCCAGGCCTTGAAGCCGGTGGTTCTGCCCGGTGAATCCCTGCACATTTACCTCATAAAAGAAGGCCGGGAAAAAGAGCAGGGCGTGGGCTATCTGGACGACGGCACTATGGTCGTTGTGGAAAACGCCAGGGCCATGATCGGCAAAAGAGTCGAGGTGGCGGTTTCGTCCATTTTGCAGACCTCCGCCGGCAAAATGGTGTTTACGCGCCTGAAAAACCACCGGGAATAAAAAAGTATGAGACAAGTTTGCGAGTTAGCGAGTTTCCGTGTTTCCGAGTTTGAAACCCGTGAACCCGTAAACTTGTAAACTCGAAAACTTTAAAAAAGCATGGGGCCAAGAGGGCACAAGAGCATTTTTATTTTATTGGCGGCCGGGCCGGGGTCGAGGTTTGGCGCTTATAAACCGGCGGTCCGCCTTTGCGGCAAACCGGTCATTTATTGGTCCCTGAAAAAAATCCAAAAAGAGTCCCGGTTGATCGAGGCCCTGCTTCTTGCTTTGCCGGCTCATTGGAATTGGAAGCGGCTCAAGGCCATCGGCGCTGTTCCTGAAAATTTCCCTTGTCAGCCGATTGCGGTAACGGGCGGCGTCACCCGTTTTCAATCGCTGGTGAAATGCCTGAATGCCGCCAAAGAGCATAGGCTTGAGGCTGAATTCGCCTTTGTTCACGACGCGGCCCGGCCTTTGTGGCCTTCGCTTTGGATCAGCGGCATGCTCAAGCTTTTGCGGGCGCATCCCGAGGCCGACGGAGCCGTGCCTTTGATTGCTGTGCGCGAAACCGTGAAAATGATCGGCGGCTCAATCCCCATGCAAACTCTCAGAGAACGACACAAGCTCATGTTTTCACAGACACCCCAGCTTGTCCGGCGCCGGCAATTCGTCAGGGCGCTCAATGGATCGGGCCGCCGTGAAAGCTTTCTCGATGAAGCCGAGGTCCTCGAACTTTCCGGCCGCAAAGTCTTGCCTTATCCGGGCGATCCCGGCAACATCAAGCTGACTTACCCTGATGATCTGAAAATGCTCGAAGGTCTTAAATGCAAATTGGCTTAGGCATGGGGTCAGGTCTTCATTTGTCACTTGTTACAATAGACTATGGCCGCCATTTAGTTACTGCCAACAAGTGACAAATGAAGACCTGACCCCATGCTGACCTATCCCGACGATTTAAAAATGCTTGAGGGGCTAAAATGCAAATTGGCTTAGGTTTTGATCTGCACCGCATCAAGCCTTGTCGCGCCGGCTCCATCGTCGTGGCGGGTGTTAGAATTCCCGCGCCTTACCGCATCATTGCCCATTCGGACGGCGATTTTGTCTTTCACGCCGCGGCGGATGCCGTTTATTCGGCCTTGGGGCTTACGGATATCGGAGACAAGTTTCCTGCCGGCCTGGCAAAAACCCGCAAGATGAATTCCCGCCTTATCCTTGAATCAGCCATGCGCGAGCTTAAAAAACGAAAACGCCGCCTTTTGAATCTTTCTGTGGTTATCGCAGCCGAGCGGCCAAAATTGGGCCCCTATCGCCAAGCCATGCGGCACTCCCTAGCCGAAACAACGCGATTGCCCCCGGGTAAAATTGGAATCACCTTAAAAACATTCGAAAACCTGGCGCCTTTGGCTGAAAAAGCCGTTGCCTGCTGGGCGAATTGCCTTATAAAATAATCCCCTGAATTAACTCTTGAGGAATTTCTGTTATACTTTAAATGGTAATTTAATATGAGCAAACCTATCCGCGATATTGTCATAGCCACGGCAGACGGCCGCAGGGCAAATGTTCACGCTGTTTTTGACACAGGCTCGTTTTACAGCATCATACGCCAGGATAAACTGCCCTTAGGTTCTAAATTTGAGAAATTGGCCAAAAAAGAAGTATTCGGTACAGCGAAACGCGGCGCCAAAATAGCCATGATCGGGATTACGCATCTCAAAGTCAACATCGAGGGCCACTGGATAAACGGAGAAACTTATATCGCGCCCCAATTGGGCTCGGAAATGCTCATTGGCGCGGGCCTGATGCAAATGTGGGACATAAGTATCCGCAATAAAAACGGCCGCACCGTAATTAACGTTGGCCGCGATATGGATGATCCTGATATTCAAACGATTCTTTAAAAAGTAGCCTGTCCCCTTTTCCCAAAAAATGGACATCTTTTTAACCAATACTTTATCCGGCCAGCTTGAGAAATTCGAGCCCCTGAATCCCGGCTGCCTCGGTCTTTATGTCTGCGGCATCACGCCTTATGATTCGCCGCACCTGGGCCATGCCCGTTGTTACGTGACGTTTGATATCGTGCGCCGGACATTCGAGGCAGCCGGCCTTGAAGTCCGGCACATCCAGAATTTTACCGACATGGATGACAAGATCATTGCCCGCGCCGTGGAACAAAATATATCGCCCAAAGAACTTTCCGAGCGTTTTATTGGGGAGTATTTCGAGACCCTTGACGCCCTGGGGGTTCTAAGGGCTCATGAGTATCCGCGCGTGACAGGACATATCCCTCAAATCATCGAGGCTGTCCAGGGGTTGATTCAAAATAACCATGCCTACCAGGCGGCAAACGGAGACGTTTATTTTTCTGTTTCGCGTTTCAAGGGATACGGCAAGCTCTCTAAAAGAAAAACCGAAGAACTGATTGCAGGCGCCCGCGTCGAGGTTTCCGAACATAAAAAAGACCCTTTGGATTTCGCTTTATGGAAAGCCGAAGCCAAGCCGGATTCTTCCTGGGATTCGCCGTGGGGCCGGGGCCGTCCCGGCTGGCACATTGAATGCTCGGTCATGAGCACTCAATATCTGGGCCAGCCCTTCGACATTCACGGCGGCGGTTTGGATTTGATTTTTCCGCATCACGAAAACGAGATCGCCCAGAGCGAGGCTTGGCGGGGCTCGGCCTTTTGCCGTTATTTTATGCACAACGGATTTGTCACCATCAACAAGGAAAAAATGTCCAAATCGCTCGGCAATTTTTTCACCTTGAAGGATATTTATAAAAAGTTCTCTCCCCAAAGCGTTCGTTACTACCTTCTGACGGAACAATACCGCCGGCCCATAGATTTTTCCGACGCCGCCCTCAAAGAGGCCGAGGCCGCGCTGTCCCGCCTTAATGAGGCCGCGGAACTTTTGCTTTTTGTCGCGCAATCAAAATTACCGTCAAGCTCCTCTTCGCCGGATAAGAAATTTTTATATGACCAAATTTTTGAAAGCCTGGCCCAAGATTTTCATACCCCCGGCGCCCTGGCGGCGCTTCAAAGCTGGGCCGGCGAGGTTTTTGATTTGTTTAAAAAGAAGAAACTTGAGCCCGGCCAAGCCGGGGTTTCATTGAGCGACGCTGTCCGGGCCGCTAAAAATCTCCTGGGGCTTGAAATTTCAGCTGACGGGCCGGCCCATCCGGCCGAGGCCGGGGAACTGGCGGCTCAAAGGCAATCGCATCGCCAGGCTAAAGAATTCCAAAAGGCCGATGATTTGCGCCGCGAGATTGAAACGCGCTTCGGTCTCTTGGTGGAAGACACGCCGTACGGCCCGAGGCTGCGCTCCCTTTAATGTTTCCTATTTGCGGCAAAAAATCCGTCATGGAAGCGCTTTCATCCAAGAGGCGATATTTTTTTAAAAGACTTCTTGTTTCTTGCCGCGCCGACAACGAAGATATGGCTAAAATGCTCATGCTGGCTAAAAATAAATCAATTCCGATTTTTAATCAGAATCCGGCCGACCTTGACCGCTGGGTGAGCGGCAGTTCAAACCATCAGGGCGTTGTTTTATTGCTTAACGAACCGCCGCGGGAAATCGTCTTTGAAGAGCTTGTAAAAAAAACAGCGTCCTGCCAAAAAGCGGTTTTAGCGGCGCTTGATTGCGTCAGCGATCATCAAAATATCGGGGCTATCGTGCGCAGCGCAGTTTCTTTCGGTGTTTCAGGAATTTTTGCCCCGCGCGACCGGACAGCGCCGCTTATCCACCCGGCTGTTTGGCGGGTCTCTCAGGGAGCGGTTGAACACATCGAACTGGCCACGGTTGTGAATTTGGCCCGGGCCCTTGAAACATTAAAAGACAACGGATTTTGGATTGTCGGGGCCACCTCGCAAGGAAACGGACGCGATTTGCGCAAAACAGAGTCATGGCCGGAAAAAATCTGTCTGGTTCTTGGCAATGAAGACAAGGGAATGAGAAAACTGTCCGCTCAAAATTGCGACATGCTTGTTTCCATCCCCCAAATGAGGCCGGGGAATCTCGATTCGCTTAATCTGGCTTCGGCCGCCTCGGTTTTATTGTGGGAAATCTTCCGCAAAAAAATAAATTATTGATTAAAATCGGGGGACACAATACTTATTAAAATGGCGCGATGCCCAAAATCGTCAGGGTCGTTGTCCCGGGTATACCCCACCACATCACCCAGCGCGACAACCGAGGGCAGTAAACCTTGATTGCGAGCTGGGCAACGCTGTCAGGGGCGAAGAGTTTGCCAAGGAACTCCACGCTAAAGGCTTTACGAATCTCTACCGGGCCAAGCAGATTGCCGATGCTTTCACTTATCGTTTTTCCAAGGGGATGACTTCTTTGGTGTTTTCCCTTCTCAAGGCCGCCGGAGCCATGCCGGCGGCAGCAAGGGGATCGGCGTATTTACAAATTAGTAGGTTATCCTACTAATTTGTTGTTTTTCAATAAAATCTGTGCTAGACTTAACCCATGGCGATCTACCTTCGCAAGCAAACTAAAGAATTAATCAAGCGGCTTCAGGAACCAGTCGGCCTTATTGAGGCCGTTATCGGCCCAAGGCAGGTAGGCAAGACCACGGCTCTTTATCAAGCGATCAAAAAGCTCGGATTCAAGACGGTTTTCGCCGCCGCCGACGCGCCGGCGCCGCCCCCTTTGGCGTGGATTCAAAACCATTGGAAACGGGCCAGAAAATTAGCGCAACGCGGCCGACCGGCCTTGGCCGCCTTTGACGAAATTCAAAAAATTCCCGGCTGGAGCGAAATTGTTAAAAAGGAGTTTGACGCTGACCAAAAATTACCCCCTAAACGCCGCTGCATGGTGATTGTGGCCGGTTCCTCGGCCCTGATGATGGAACGTGGGCTCACGGAAAGTTTAGCGGGCCGTTTTGAGCTCGTGCGTTTTCCGCATTGGGACTGGCCGGAGGAACAGCAGGCATTTGGAATTGATCTGGCCACCCACATCAGCATGGGCGGTTATCCGAAATTGCGCGAATTTCTGCCAAACGAAGCCCGTTTTCGGGAGTATGTAAAAAATGCCATTATCGAGAGTGTCCTAAGCAAAGACATTCTTTTGCTTCATCCCGTTGAAAAACCGGCGCTGTTAAGACGTCTTTTTGAGTTTGCCTGCTACCATCCGGCCGAAATCGTCTCTTTGCAGAAAATGTTGGGACAATTGACCGATAAAGGCAATGTAACGACAATCGCCCATTACCTTGATTTATTAGCCAAAGCTTTCCTGGTAACGGGACTCCAAAAATACAGCGCGGAAATTCTGCGAGTCCGGGGCTCAAGCCCGAAATTTATTGTTCAAGCGCCCGCCCTGCTCGCCGCCATCCAAGATCAAGACAGGACGGCGCTGAGGGCCGCCCCGAACGTTTTCGGCCGGTGGGTGGAAAATGCCGCAGGCGCTCATCTTGTCCGTTCAGGATTGGACGTTTTTTACTGGCGGGAGCGCGATCTGGAAGTTGACTTTGTGGCGCGCAAGGGCAGCGAGATTATAGCCATCGAGATCGGCACCAGCCCTAAAAAACGCGCCCCCAATTCTCTTAAGATTTTCGCCGCGCGCCATAAAGTTAAAAAAATATTGCTGATTGGCGCCGGCCCTGGGCAAATTTCTCTTGATCGGTTTTTAGGCTCCGACCCCCTGCAATGGTTTGATTAAAATTCAGCGCGAAACCCGGCTTACACTATCTTCCGGTAAACCAGCGCTTGACAGCTGAAAGAAAACAGCAAGGCTCTTCGCCTTCGGGCGATTCCTGTTTAACGCACGAAGACGGCAAAGGGGCCTTGTTTTCCTGCCCCTCGTCCTTAACAGCCGCCGGTTTTTCGGCCGGGGCATCTTCTTCGAGGCGCCAGTTGTTTTTCAAGACCGTCAGCTCTTTGAGGGCCTGCTGGATGTCCTGCTCGATTTTTTTCTGTTCCACGAGGGATTCGCCGGCTCCGGCCATATCCATGGTCACGGCTTCTTTTGGGCCGGAGCGCCGGCGCTGCTCAAGGCTTGCCTGATAATCTTCCAGCAGCAAGTCAAGACGCCTGGCGCCTTTTGTGTCTTCCATTGCCTACGCTTCCTGCCTGGCCCGGTATTCGCGCACGATCTTGGTCACCTCGGCCTTGAGGCTTTCCTTTAAATGGTCCAATTCTTCCTGCTTTTTCCGGTAGGCTTCTTCAAGATCGCGCTGGCGCTCGCCCGTCTCGCGCTCTTTGGCGCGGAGGCTTTCGCCGAGTTTGCCGAGCTTCTCCTCTCTTTGGTCCAGGTCCACCTTGAGCTGATTGTAGGCATTGATGAGTTCCGTCTCTTTCTGGTTGTGTTCGTGCTCCAAATTGGTGGCCCTGTTTTTGAGGTTTTCCAGAAGATCTTCGTATTTTTTCTGGATTTCCGCGATTTTCGCCTGATATTCCTTTTCCAGGAATTTGGCCCGCTCAGCCAGGGTTTTTTCCTTTTGATCCAGGGAAACGTCTTTTTCCTGATGCTCGGCTTCCCATTGCTGACGCTGTTTGGCCCAAAAAGACTCTGAGGTGGCTTCTTTTTTCTGGAGTTCATCGTAGAGCTCGCGCATTTTGGCCGCGTGTTTTTGATCCGTCTCCGTCTCACGCTTCAAGACCTCGTCTTTATATGCGTCAAATTCCCGCTCTTTGGCCTCGATGGCCTGGCGCAGATCATTGTTTTTGGCCTGCTCCTTGCGCAAGAGTTCTTCCAAAGACGCGGCTTGGTCGCGGCCCGCCTTGATTTGATCCTCCAGCTTGGTGGCCTCTTGCCGATGCCTGGCGGTTAAAACTTGTTCCAAGGTCTGGCGCTGTTCTTTGATGGCGGTTTGGTAACTGGCCATCAGCTGTTCGGCCCGGCTGATCTCGCCGCGGAATTCCTCGATCAAGGCTTGAAGCCCGACCGCGGCGACCCGGTCCTCCTGCCAAAGCTTGTGACAAAGACCATCCAACCTGTTCCAGACCTCGACTAAACGAATCTCCCCGTTGCCTTCTGTTTTTTCCTGCTTGGTTTCAGCCATAATTCCTCCTCTGACTCGTCACCCCCGCGAAAGCGGCCAGGGCCTCTGGCCCAAACTCCGTCCCCGAAGCCCTGCGGAGCGGGGCGGGGGTCCAAACCTGGATTCCCGCCTGCGCGGGAATGACGCTTTAAAACGCTATAAAGATACTTTGAATAAGTTTATAAGTTAATAAGTTATCTTATCAACTTATCATCTTATCATCTTATCAACTTTCCGATCTGCCCGCTGTTTTGGCGCCTTTGTAAATTTCGATCTCAGTCAAAAGCTCCTGCTTGACCTTTTCGAGCTGAGCCGCTTTTTGGCTGTAAAGATTCTCAAGATGCCGGCGGTGCCGGCTCCATTCCTCGTCGCGCCGGCGGAACTCCTCCTCCCGCTCCTTCCAGTCTTTTTCTTTTTCCTGCTTTTGCCCGTCAAGCTCTTCGAGACGCTTTAAAAGAATGCGCTCAAAATCGTCAAGCTCCAGACGGCGCTTCTCGACTTCAGCCGAAAGCTTTTGACGTTCGGTTTCCAAAGCGCGGTCTCTTTTCTTGTCCTCGGTCTCGAGTGCAGCTGCGCGCTCTTCGAGCTTTTTAATGCGGCTGTGATGCTCGCTCTCAAATTCGGACATTTTTTTAATCTGATCTTCTTCTTCCTGGGTCTTAAACCGGGACATTTCTGCCTTAAAATCATTGAGCTGCCGCAGAGCTTGGGAGCGTTCGCTTTCCAAGGATGCTCCTTTTTGCTCCAAAGCCTTGATCCGCTCCGCGGTTTGACGCTCAAGGACGGCTTTTTGCTCGGCAGATTGCCGTCCGAGCTGTTCCTCAAGGGCCTGGTAGTTTTGTTCCAAAGCCGCCTTTTTGGCGCTCACCTGAGATTCCAGGTCGAGCATCTTTTTATGATGAGCCTCCTCTTGCACGCGGATTTGCTCTTCCTGCCGGCGGCTCTGCTGAAGAAATTCTTCTTTCAACTGCTTGATTTCTTTAAGCCAATGAGCCTCGGCCGCGTCTTTTTCCCCCTTGAGATCCCCGATCTCTTTGGACCACCTGGCCTCTTTCTTGAGAGTCTCCTGAAGGCCGGCCTCCTGCAATTCGTGGAACTGGAGCGAAAGCGCCTGGGACGATTCCAGGGCCGCCTGAAGCTTTTCTTCCAAAAGGGCCTTTTCCGCATCGAATTTGTCCCCGGCCTCCTCGACTTGGCGCCGGGCTTGAAGCTCGAGGTGAATTTCCCTGTCCTCGAGCCTCTTTTTTAGTTGATCAAAGGAAGCTTCAAGCTCCTGCTTGCGGTTCAAGTGTTCATTAGCCAGGTCTCTCTCCTTAGCCTCAAGGGCTTCAAGACGTTTAGAGTATTCACGTTCATATTCGCCGAGGCGCGAAGCCATTTCCTGGTGATACCGGCTTTCCAGGGTGATCATTTTTTCTTCGGCTTCCTTAAGCCTGGCTTCAAGCGATTTGGCTTCCAGGTCTTTTTTATGCAGCGACTCTTCAAGATGGAGGGCTTTCGGGCCCAGGGTCTGCTCGATGATCTTGACGCGCTCTTCAGCTCCTTTTAAAACAGCGGCGCGTTCGTTTTCGATCTGGGAATATAAACCGGTCTTTAAATCCTCAAACTCCTTTTCAAAAGAAGCGCGTTTCTGGACAAAGGCCGTTTCAAGAGCGGCCAGGCGCTTGGCGTGTTCGGCTTCGAGGCGGTCTTTTTCGGCGGCCAGGCGCCGCTCTTTTTCCTCGTAAAACTGCTCCTGGCCCTTGATTTGCTTTTGCGCGTTTTCGTCTTGGGTTTGACGCAAAGCCTCGAATTTCTGCCTGGCCGCGGCCAGGCGCTGGGAATACTGGGACTCAAGATCCAAAAGCCTTTCGTGCCAGCGTTCCTGGATCTGCTGCTGCCCGTGCTCCAGGTCCAAAAGGCGTTTTTGATGCTCGTCTATCAGCCGCTTTTGCAGGGTTTCAAGCTCGAGCTGTTTCTGGATAAGGATATTGATGTCCATTTTGCCGTCGCTTAAAAATTTATAGGTTGAGGCCAGTTTCTCGAAAAAAGCCTCCTGCTCGTGCATTTGTTTGGCTTTTTCCTCCAGGGTCTTGCGAAGGGAGTCGGTCTCCTTTTCCTTGGAGGATTGGACCGCGCTGACCGCCTCAAGCTTAGCCAGAAGCTCCCGATTGGCGGCCTCAATAGCTCCCAGCCTTTCCTGGGTCCAGCGCAAGGCGACCTTGGCCGCGTCCAAAGTTTCGATCTCGCCGAAAGCGGTTTGCGGCTCTTGAGACAAATTCTCTCCTTCGGGCATCACTACAATAAATAGCGCATAAGTTTCGATTTGTCAACCGGGAAAATAAAAAACGCGGTTTGTGCGAATTGGGTCTTGAAATGGAATGATTTAAGTGGTATTTGATTGATACATATGGAAGACGAAGGTCTGGACAAGAAAAATCCTCCGCCGGAAGAAATGCTTGTGGAAGCGGAGCGCTGTATTGAGCGCATTGAAAAACTATTTTCCGATGATCCTTTTGAGGAAATCCGGCTTAGAGAGCCTTCCCTTGAAACCGTTCCGGCCGGACGATTTCAAAAAATATTCCGGCGGATAAAAGCCTGGAGACTGCCCCCAAAGAAAAGGCAGAGCCTCTATCTGGCTTTGATCGGTTTCAGCGGCTTGGCCGTGGTGGCGGCGTATTATCTGCTGGCATGGCCGAAAAAAACATGGCCTCGGCCCGGGCCGGCTATGACATCCGGCGGACAGAAAAGCGCCTCGACGGCCCCCAAAGAAAAGGCAGAGCCTTGGGGACGGTCAGAGACCGAGGCCGCGGCCGCCCCGCTCCGCAGCGCTTCGGGGACGGAGTTACGGCCAGAGGCCGTGGCCGCCCCTCAATCGCCGATTGTTTCAAAGCCGCCCGCCTCAACTGCTGCCGCGGCCAAAGCCCCTGCGCCGAAGCTCAAATCCGACGCTAATAAAGAGCAGGCTCTCCAGGAAATAAATTTCGCCGAGGAAGTGCTTGCCACCATGAGAGCCGCAAAAAGCAAAGAGACGATTGCTTTGGCCGAGTCAGCCATTCAAAAAGCAAAAACAATGCTCGATGAAGGCAAGTCCTCCGAAGCGTCCCGGCTGGCCCGCCAAACCGCCGAACAGCTCCTGGTTGGGGAGTAAACATGAATATAGAATGTTGAATATAGAATATTGGAGGAATTTTTTTTCTGATAAATTTGATTTCCCAACATTCCACATTCAATATTCGATATTCTTTTTCTAATGAGCATACGATCCAAGCTTATGTTCGTGGCCATGGCCATGGTCATGGTGGTCGGGGCCATCGGCTGGCTTTTTCTATGGACCAGGGACATTGAGCACCGCTATCGCCTTAAGATGGTCGAGGCGGCCGAAGCCCTGACCCAGAACCGCAATTTAACCTCGGACATCGAACGCCAAATCGCCCGCGTTGATTTTTACGTCGTCACCAAAGACCCGAAAGAAATGGACATTTTCGAGTCTTTGGCTAAAATCAACTCGAAAAAAATCAAGGCCATGCAGGATTTGCCCTGGCTCAACCTCTACGGCGAATTTGTCGAGGCGGCCAGGCTTATCTTTCGCCTGGGACAAAAAGGCTTCGGCGTCAACCATAAACTGATGGGCGATTACGCGGCCCTGACCAAAGCCTTCCGTCAGGAGCTCGCCGGTTTTCTCGAAAGGCAGGCACAGGCCAGCGAGACGCAAAAGGCGCAAACCGAGGAAAACATGGAAAGGCTCGAATGGTTTTCCCTTCTTATCGTCAGCCTGGGAGTGACCCTGGCGATTCTTATGAACGCTTACATTTACCGCTCCATCGTCCATCCTCTCGATGATCTTAAAAAAGGCGTTGAGGCCCTGGGCCAGGGCAAGGCCAAAGTTGAGCTGGCCATTAAAAGCAACGACGAATTCGCGGTGGTGGGACGGGCCTTCAATGAAATGGTGGCTAAACTGCGGGAGCTCGATCAGATGAAACAGGATTTCACCGCCTCGGTCACCCATGAACTGCGTTCGCCCCTTTCCGCCAGCCAGTCGTTCTTGAACGTCCTGCTCGGCGATTTGGAGCGCTCCGCGGCCTCGGGACGCCCCCCGGCCAAAGACGAGATGGAACAATGGAAAACATTTTTAAACCGGCTTAAAGCCAACATGGAGCGGCTCAGCCATTTTGTGAGCGATCTTTTGGACTTGGCTAAAATCGAACGCGGCAAACTGGAGTGCCGCCTGGTAAAAAACGACGTCAGCGAACTTATAAAGGAAACCGCGGAATTTTTTCTTGAGAAAGCCAGGCAAAAAGAAATACGCCTGGACATGAAGCTCCCCGGCGACCTGCCGCCTTGTCTGGCTGATCTTGACCGGGTGCGCCAAGTGGTGGTCAACCTGGTGGACAATGCCATCAAGTACACGCCCAGGAAAGGTTTTGTGGAAATTGCGGCCCAGGTCTATGCCGACGGTTCCAACGGAAAAAACAAAATGCCCGCCTCGCAAGCGAAGCAATTCGTAAAAATCGCGGTCAAAGATTCCGGGCCGGGAATACCGCCGGAACACCGGGGCAGGCTTTTCGGCAAATTCGAGCAAATCAAGGAAACCCACCGCTACAGCGAAGGGGCCAAAGGCACGGGACTGGGCCTGGTCGTCTGCCAGGCGATCGTGGAACAGCACGGCGGCCGCATCTGGGTCGAGTCGGAAAACGGCAAACCCGGCTCGATCTTCGCCTTTACCTTGCCTGTCGCATAAGCGTGAATGTTGAATATAGAATGTAGAATGTAGAATATAGGAAGCAGAATGCAAAATTTTCGATTTCCCTATATTCAATATTCCATATTCAATATTCATTTTTGAACATGGCTAAAATTTTGATCGTTGACGATGAGCCTGATTTCAGGCTGCTTTTAAAGCACATTCTCGGCAAAGCCGGCCACGAGGTTGCCGAGGCGGCCGGCGCCCCGGAGGCATTGGGTATGCTGGCTAAAGTCAAGCCTGATTTGGCCGTTGTTGATTGGAATATGCCGGTCATGAGCGGCCTTGAGTTTTGCCGGACCATCCGCCAACAAAAGGATTTCGGACATCTGCCGATCGTCATGCTGACGGTCCGCCAACAGGACGCGGATCATCTTGAAGGCATCCACCACGGCGCGGATCTTTATTTGACTAAACCGATTGATCCACAAGAGCTTTTGATGAGACTTGCCGCCCTTCTTAAGAATAAATAACGGCTGAAAATATGGCCGGACGCTCAAGAGGGAAATTACTGCAAAGCCCCGATATGGAGGGTTTCCGTCAATGGCTTTTGAAAAACAAGGAAACCCGGCTTGTCAACAAACTCATGAGCGAAAAAGAAGCGGTGAGCCGCTTTGTTCATGACGGCGATTATCTTGGTACCGAACTTTACGGCACGGTCCGGGCCCCCTTGACGATAGTGCGCGAAATCGTGCGCCAGGGTAAAAAACAGCTCCGGGTGGCCGGCCAGGGCTTAATGGATGTTGACTATCTGTTGGCCGCGGGCTTGATCGAGGCCATGGACATCACCTACGTGGCTTATGAAGCCTACGGACTCTCGCCGATTCTAAGACGGGCCGCGGAAAAAAAAGGGCTCAAACTTATCGAGTGGTCCAACGGGGCCATGGCTTGGCGCTTCAAGGCCGCGGCCATGGGAATCCCGTTTCTGCCGGCGCGCTCCATGCTCGGTTCGGATACCTTTCGATGGAGCGCGGCCAAAGAAATGAAATGTCCTTTTACAGGAATCAAATTGGCGCTTTTGCCCGCCCTGATCCTTGATTGCGGCATTATTCACGCGCACCGGGCCGATATTTACGGCAACTGCCAGATTGACGGCATCTCCGGCTTTGCCCCGGAAATGGCGCGGGCCTCAAAACGTTTGATTGTTTCAGCCGAGCAGATCATTGACACGGAAGAAATTCGCCGATGCCCGGAGCGCACCGTTATTCCCTATTTCCTGGTGGACGCGGTGGTGCATGCCCCCTTCGGCTCTCATCCCGGTGAAACCTGCGGCCTTTATAAGCGCGACGAGGCTCATTTTCAGAGATATCTAGCCGCCATTAAAACAGAGGAAGGGACCAAAGAATATCTCAAAAAATTCATCTACGGCCCGGCCGGCCACGATCAATATCTTGATTTGATCGGACGAGAAAAACTTGAGGCTTTGCGGGTAAAATGACAACGACACCCAACTACACAGCTACTGAAATGATCGTGTGCCTGGGGGCCCGGCTGATGAAAGGCTGTTCCACGGTTTTCATCGGCACCGGCCTTCCTTTATTGGCCGCGGCCCTGGCGAAAAAACTCTATGAACCGCAATTGACCGCGGTTTTTGAATTCGGCGGCATCGGCTCCGCGCTCGAAGAACTGCCGTTGGCGGTCGGGGAATCCAAAACTTTCCGGCGCGCTATTGCCGCCACCGGCATCTGCGATGCCATGGAAACCGCGGCCCGCGGCCTTATCCACTACGGCTTTTTAGGCGGGGCCCAGATTGATATTTACGGAAATCTCAACACCACGGTCATCGGCAGACATGACAAACCCATAGTGCGCCTGCCGGGGGCAGGCGGGGGTAATGAAGTGGGGTCATTGTGCTGGAAAACAATCATTTTAATGAAGCATGAAAAAGAGCGTTTTGTCAAAAAACTGAATTTTATAACCACCCCCGGTTATATAGACGGCCCCGGAGCCAGGGAGCGGGCCGGGTTGCCGGCCGGCACCGGACCGTTTAGGGTAATCACCAATCTGGCGGTTTTTGATTTTGAGCCGAAAAGCAAAAAAATGCGTTTGATCGCTTTAAATCCCGGAGTCGAAAAAGAGGACGCGGCCAGGGCCTCTGGCCCTATCTCCGCCCTCGGAGCTCTGCGGAGCGGGGCGGCCAGGGAAACAGGCTTTGAGTTTCTCACCGCCAAAAAGCTGGAGCAAAACTCCGCGCCGAATGAAACCGAGCTTGCGGTCCTGCGCCATGAAGTTGACCGGGATAAAATATTCTTGCGATAATGGGGTCAGGTCTTCATTTGTCATTCCCGCGAAAGCGGGAATCCAGATACAAGACCTGACCCCATTATCTCG
>JACQWW010000040.1 GCA_016209025.1 Elusimicrobiota bacterium
TATGGGTATGACCGTTGTTGATGATGCATATTCGGCAGGCGTATATGGAAGCATTCCTGGTAATTATGCGGATACGGCGGGCGTTCTGGGTTATGACGAGTTGAACGGCTATTGGGGTGCGCTTGGCCATCAAGATGGCGGCAGTAGACATTGGGCCGGGTATTTTAATGGCCCGAGTTATTTTTCTAATAACGTGGGCATCGGCACGCTCGTGCCCGGAACCAACCTGCACGTCTTTGAAAACAATACCGACGTTGTGCCGGCACTGAGAGTCGAGCAGGCAAGCACGGGTGGGGCCGGCATGCAGTTTACCATCGCCAACGTGGCTTACGGCTTTGGAATTGACAATAGCCTTAGTACTGATGCCCTTGTCATCACCACTGCCGCCACGACAGGAGGGGCGGCCCTAAATTCACAGCGCATTATGGTGATCGAGGGCTCGGGAGAGGTCGGCATCGGCACGCCTTATGCCGGGGCCAGGCTTCATGTTATAGATACCAGCGGAGGCTCGCCTCTTCAAGTGTCAACAACATCTGCCAGCACAACGGGATTGGGAGTTGACTCAAACAACAGAGTCTATATCGGACCAACCAGTGCTTCTGCAGCCAGGCTAACCGTTGATAATAAAGCCATTGCGGAAGATATTTTTATAGCCAATGACAACGGCACCGAGGTCTTTGAGATCGAGGACGGCGGCAACGTGGGTATCGGCACGGACAATCCGACCTCCAAATTGGATGTCAACGGCGGCTCGGTCACTATCCGGGGGACAGGGACCAATGGGCAGTTGAGGGTTTCCAGCAGCGTTTGGCTGGCTTCGGAGGGGGGCATGGTTCACATCGGCACCAACACCCCCATCGCCGCCAATAGCACAGGACCAGGACTACTTGATATCTGGGCCGGCTGCGTCACCACAGCAAGAAATGCCATCACTGTGTCCACTGGTTCGACCACTGCGCCAGTTAATATATTCAGGGTTAGAACCAACGCGCCTTCCGTCTATGGGACAGGGGCATTTCAAGCCACTGGCGCTGACTATGCTGAGTATTATATTTCTGATGACGCGCTTGATAACGGCGACCTTGTGCTTTTGAACAAAGGAAAGAAGATTGTCCGATCGAAAGGATTGTCAACGGATTCGGATCTTGCCATCGGGGTTGTTTCCGAGGCGCCGGGCATGGTGACCGGCCATCCGGACATTAATAAAGATGATATTCCTGGGTATTATCCAATTGCTCTCATAGGTCGCGTTCCAGCCAGGGTTAGTTTGGAAAACGGGCCCATTAAGGCCGGGGATTATTTGACCTCCTCTTCCAAGCCTGGCTGCGCCATGAAGGCGGTGAAATCGGGAAGGGTGATCGGGATGGCGATGGAAGCGTTCCCTTCCTCCGTCATTGCGTCCTCCAAAGGCGGATCCGCCTCCGGCGGAAGCGAAGCGAAGCAATCTCATGAAGAGGATTTTTCTTCCAATGAGATTGCCACGCCCGCCAAAGGCGGGCTCGCAATGACAGACAGGAAGCAGCCTCGCAATGACAAAGCAAAAGAAGGCAAAATTCTGGCTTTTATCAATCCGCATTATTGGGTCAATCCGCAGGAATACGAAGAATTAAAGGCCAAAGAGGCGAAAAACACCATCCTTCGACAGGCTCAGGATGAGCGGCTTCTCATTCAGGATGAGCGGCTTTCCATTCTGGAGGCCAAGGTCGGGGAAATGCAGGCAGGGCGGCGGAACGAAAAAGCGGATGAGACGACGAAGCAATCTCAAAAGGACGATTCTTCTTTTGATGAGATTGCCGCGCCCGAGGCTTCCGCCGGAGGCGGATCCGCCTTTGGAGGACGCAATGGCAAAAAAGAAGGAGTTACGGGGACGGAGTTACGGCCCCTTCACGGAGCGAAGGGACGATTGAAGTCCCAGAGGGACGCGACGCCAGTGGCCGTGGCCGCCTTCGCGGGAATGACAGCCCCGTGCCCGGCACGGGCAGTCCCTTCGACAGAAGGGGCGAAAAGGCGGATGAGACGACGAAGCAATCCCGCTCCGCAGCCCTTGGAGCGGAGCCCAAGGACCCAAAAGCGCCGGTGGCGCGAAGGGAGCTTCGGGGACGGAGTTACGACCAGAGGTCGTGGCCGTCTCAAAAGGACGATTCTTCTTTTGATGAGATTGCCGCGCCTGAGGCTCGCAATGACAAAAAAGAAGGCGGAGCGCGCAATGACAAATTGGAAGAACTGCAAAAGACGAACGTGGAATTGAAAAAAGAACTCGAAGAGCTTAAACAATCGTTTCAATTGCTGGACGACAAAATCAAAATGCTTAAAGCCGATGCGCGTTAAAGATTTAAGAATTTTGGCGCATATTTTACTGCGTTCTTGTTTGTTAGAATGTTTGTTAGAATGAAATAAAGATTAAAGGTGTTGAAATGCCGGAAATAACAAGGTTTTATGGAATCATTATCAAGTTGTTTTTTGCCGATCATCCGCCGCCACATTTTCATGCGGTATACGGTGATTACAACGCCTTATTCAACGTCGAAACGCTCGAAATGATAGAGGGCGATTTGCCGGAGCGGGCCAAAAGGTTGGCGATAGAATGGGCCAAAATGTATCAGGCGGAGCTCAAAGAAATGTGGAATACACAAGAGTTCAAAAAGCTGCCTCCGCTTAAATAAAAAATATGAATATTCCCAGAATTCATGAAGCAAGCGCAATTGATGACCACACGCTTCTAGTGACCTTCACCAACGGCAGAAGAAAAAAATATGACGTGACGTCCCTGCTTAGTAAAGAGATGTTTGCCCCGTTGCGCAGCCCCGCGTTTTTTAGGAATTTTCATGTGGAGCCCAGGGGTTACGCGATTGAATGGAACTTTGATATTGATATCAGTGAGCATGAACTTTGGATTCATGGGAAGGCGAACGAAAAAAGGGGGGATGGGGGGTCACGTCTCAAATCTCAAGTTTAATTTTATAGTGAAGGGAAGGGGGACGTTGCATAGAATGACAGATTTAAAAAAGCTTATTTGGAGGAAACGACGGCTTCGAGTTTTTTTATCCGCTCTTCGTGATTTCGAAGCTGGGCCCATTCAAAAGCCTGGTCCCTTTCCCTGTCGGCAATAAGTTTGTGCACGCCATCGAGCCTATTAATGATGTCGTTTTTGTCATTTTTGGTCATCATGTTTGTCTTTACCTCTTCTAAATCATTCTCAATTTTGACGACCCTTAAAGCGATGTTGTTGACTTTCTGGTCCAGGCGGCCTTCCGCCGCTTTAAGATCAGCCTTAGTTGCCGGTTCTTGGTCAGGATCTTTTTTCTTAGGCGACTTTCTGGTCCAGGGTGTTGACTTTCTGGTCCAGGGTGTTGACTTTCTGGTCCAGGCGGCCTTCCGCCGCTTTAAGATCAGCCTTAGTTGCCGGTTCTTGGTCAGGATCTTTTTTCTTAGGCATGACCCCAGTATAGCATGTTTGCGTATTTTCGGGGACGGGATAATAGGGGAACGGTAGGAATGGGGTCAAGAAAGCCAGGGGACGTTGCTCAGTTTCTCAATTATTCTTGCCGGGGGTTGTTTAATAATTTGATTTCCATTAATGCTGAAGGCGCTGGAGGCCATGGTTCGACCCCGCTTCACAGAGTTACGGGGACGGAGTCTGGGCCTGAGTCCCTGGCCGTCGTTTCAATTGCTGGACGATAAGGTCAAATTGCTCAAAGCCGACGCGCGGTAGACTGAGCTGAAATTTTGTAACTGCCCAGCTCCCTATGATGACATCAACGGAATGAATGGTTGACCATTGAGGGCGTCTGTAATGGCAGCTAGGA
>JACQWW010000088.1 GCA_016209025.1 Elusimicrobiota bacterium
CAGACACCACCATATTGAGAGTCTTAAACGGCTGGGTGATGGAGCCGACCATCACGGCCGCTTACAACAACCACCTGCGCCTAAGACCCGATGGTTTGGCCAAAACCGCGCTTTCAACAGGCAGGGAGATTGTCCCGGCCATTGCCGACGCCAGCAACTTCGGGGGTTTTGAATTTTCTGTCCTGGCTGTGGCCGAATGAAGACCTGACCCCATACTGCGGAGGCCGCAATGGTGAAAAACGCCCCTTTTTACGGAAATTCTTGACGGACGTCATAAATTAGTATGACGGCCATCAATAGCGGTTATTGACATGGTCAAGGAAATTAGCCAGAATTTTTTTGTTTCCTGATGAGCCAAAAGCCAAAAAAATAAAAAAATCAAGGAGAGACAATGTCAGAAAATAAATCAGAAACCCCTTTGTTAGATCAGCTCGAAGAAGGCGCCTGGCCGAGTTTCGTCAAGGAGATCAAGATGGCGGCGAAAAAAAGCCCCATGGCCAAGGATCTCCTGGGCCAGCTTGAGCGCTCTTATAAAGAAAAAATCAGCCATTGGAAACACGGCGGCATCGTGGGCGTCATGGGTTACGGCGGAGGTATTATCGGACGATATTCGGATCTTCCTGAAAAGTTTCCGGGCGTTTCCCATTTCCACACTTTGCGCGTCAACCATCCCTCCGGATGGTTTTATAAAACCGACGCTCTGCGTAAAATCTGCGACATCTGGGAAAAACACGGCTCAGGCGTGACCAACATGCACGGGTCCACCGGCGACATCATTCTTTTGGGCACCAAAACCGACGAATTGGAGCCGATCTTCGCTGAGCTGCAAAAAATAGATTTCGATCTTGGCGGCTCCGGATCGGACATGCGCACCCCGAGCTGCTGCGTCGGACAAGCCCGGTGCGAATGGGCGTGTTATGACACCATGAAAGCCTGCTATGACTTCACCACCACCTACCAGGACGAGCTTCACCGACCGGCCTTCCCTTATAAGTTCAAGTTCAAGTTTTCCGGATGCCCCAATGACTGCGTCGCGTCAATCGCCAGAGCGGACCTTTCCGTCATCGGGATATGGCGCGACGCGATTCAAATGGATAAAGAGGCGGTCAAGGAGTATGCCGCGTCCGGCTTGGATATCGGCCGCGACGTGGCGGAGCGCTGTCCGGCCAAGTGCATGGAATGGGACGGCAAGGAGCTTAAGATTGACAACCAGTATTGCCGCCACTGTATGCACTGCATCAACGCCATGCCAAAGGCGCTCTCCCCCGGCAAAGACCGGGGCGCGACCATTCTTTTGGGCTCCAAGGCTCCGATTGTAGAAGGAGCGCTTTTGTCTTCGGTCTTGATTCCGTTTGTTAAAATGGAACCCCCTTATCAGGAAATCAAAGACATCATCGCGAAAATATGGGATATCTGGAGCGAAGAGGGCAAAAATCGCGAAAGGGTCGGCGAATTCATCCAGCGCGTCGGTCTGGGTAATTTTCTCGACGCCATCGGACTTGAGCCCCAGCCCGAAATGGTGGCCCATCCCCGCGAAAACCCCTACGTTTTCTACGAAGAGTATTTCGAGGAAGACGGCCAGGAACAGGGCAAATAAGCCCTAAAGTTGAGGTAAAAAATATGGCACAAGCAGTTCAAGAACGAAGAACCGATTTCGGCCCCCCGCATTACGAGCAATTTTTGCCGCCGGTCATCAAGAAAAATTACGGCAAATGGAAATATCACGAGATATTAAGGCCGGGGGTGATGGTCCATGTCGCGGCCTCCGGAGACAGCCTCTACACGGTGCGCGCCGCCTCCGGAAGGCTTCTTTCGGTTGACAAGATCCGCATGTATTGCGACTTGGCCGACAAATACTGCGCCGGGCACCTGCGCTTCACCAGCCGCCACAATGTGGAATTTTTAACGGACAAGAAAGAAAACATCGAGCCCCTGATCGCCGATCTCAAGAAGCTCGGCCATCCGGTGGGCGGCATCGGAAACGCGATATCGAGCATCGTCCACACCCAGGGCTGGATTCATTGCCATTCCGCGGCCACCGACGCTTCGGGCATCGTCAAGGCGGTGATGGATGAATTGATCGAGCACTTTGAGGAGCGCAAGCTCCCGGGCAAACTGCGTATCGCCCTGGCCTGCTGTCTTAACATGTGCGGGGCTGTGCACTGCTCGGACATCGCCATTCTCGGCATTCACCGCCGTCCGCCGAAAATCAACCATAAGAACTTGAAGAAAACCTGCGGGATTCCCAATGTCACGGCTTCCTGCCCGACCGCGGCCATCCGGCCGGCTACGGTCGAGGGGCTGCCCTCCGTCGAGCTCATAGAGGAAAGGTGCATGTTCTGCGCGAACTGCTACACTGTGTGCCCATCTATGACGCTTAATAACCCGCTAAACGACGGCGTGTCCATTTGGGTCGGCGGAAAGGTGTCAAATGCCCGCAGCGAACCGACCTTTTCAAAACTCGCCATTCCCTATCTGCCCAATAATCCGCCGCGCTGGCCCGAAGTGACCCAGGCGGTCAAGAGTCTCGTGGAACTGTGGGCCAAAAACGCCCGCAAATACGAGAGGATGGGCGAGTGGATCGAGCGTATCGGCTGGCCGAAATTCTTTAAAATGGCCGGCATTGAGTTCCAAAAAGAGCACATTGACGACTTCAAGCACGCGGGCCTGACGTTCAAGCGCTCGACTCATTTGACGTTTTAACCCGGGAGGTTATTTAAGTGCCAAAGACAGTTGATGAAGTGGCCGAGGCCATGTTCAACATGGTCAAAGACGCGGCGGGCCAGAAAAAGCTCAAAGCTATGGACCTTACCAAAGCCATGAACGAGTTGTTCGCCGGGGAAGTTGACAAAAAGCTTTGCAAGGATGCGATCAGGAAATTGGTCGAGTCCGGCCGGTGCGTCTACACTTATTTCGGCGGCAGTTACATCGAAATTCCCCACAGAGAAGCCGCGGCAAACGATTAAGGAACGCCGGCTTTTCAAAATACCGCGCCTTGTCATCGCGGGCCTTGGCGGCGACTGTGGCAAAACGTTCGTTGCCTTAAGTTTGCTTGCCGCCCTGCGGCGCCGCGGATGGCCTCTATCCGTTTTTAAAAAGGGTCCTGATTATATTGATGCGGCTTGGCTGACGAAAATTTCCGGTCAAACCTGCCGCAGCTTGGATACCTATATGGCCGGTCCGGCCTGCGTCTATCGCCGGTTCGTGACTCACGCTAAAACCCCCGGCTTGGCAATCATTGAAGGCAACCGGGGCATTTTTGACGGCAAAGGGGCCAATAGCACCGCTGATCTCGCCAAACTCCTCAAAGCCCCGGTCGTCCTGGTGGTGGATGCGGCCAAAACAACGCGCACGGTCGCGGCCCTAATCAATGGCTGTCTTTCTTTTACGGACCGGCTTGATTTTGCCGGCGTCATTCTAAATAAAGTGGCGGGTCCCCGCCACAAAGCTGTCCTGACCGCGGCAATCAAACGCTATTGCCATGTGCCGGTTCTCGGCATGGCGCCCAGGCTTGCGGATGATGCCGCCTTGATTCCCAACCGCCATTTAGGCTTGGTAACCCCTTCGGAATTCAGCCGCTTAGCCGGCCTTGGCCCAAGGCTCGCGGCCATCGCTGAACGCTGTCTTGATATCCAAGGTTTGATCCGGGCGGCCCAAAGGGCCGCGCCCTTAGCCGCTGCAGTTTCGGCCCCGGCAGTCAAGAAGATCGGCGCAGGTCTTAAAATCGGGTATTTCAAAGACTCCGCTTTCACCTTTTATTATCCGGAAAACCTTGAAGCCCTTTCAGCTTATGGCGCGAAGCTTGTGCCGATCTCTCCTTTGCGCCATAGCTCGCTCGGCAGCATTGACGCGCTTTATATCGGCGGCGGCTTTCCTGAAACGCACGCCCGGCAGTTGTCTGTTAACCGGGCCATGATGCGCTCGGTTCGGCAAGCAGGGCAAAACGGCCTGCCAATCTACGCCGAGTGCGGGGGCTTGATCTATCTTTCCCGCTCGCTTATCTTTCAGGGCAGGCGCTATCCTATGGCCGGGCTTTTTCGCATTGAATTGGTCATGCATCCCAGGCCGGTGGGCCATGGGTACACCCATTTGCGGGTTGTCCGGCCAAATCCTTTTTTTAAGACAGGCCTAAAAATCAAAGGTCATGAATTTCATTATTCCGGCCTGACCGAGGCTTCACAACGGAAAAAACAAGCCTCAATCGGCTGTATGAAAGTGGAAACAGGAACCGGTTTAGGCAACAAAACAGACGGTTTGGTTTACAAAAATGTCTTGGGATGCTATACTCACATCCATAGCGACGCAGTAAAAACCTGGGCAAGCCGCCTGGTCTTGAGCGCCTCTTGCAATAAAAAATAAAGGATGAAGAAAGGATGAGCGTGTCCAGTAAAGGCACTCAAGAACAAGAGGTGAAAGTCCTTTGATGGTAAAACTGGAAAGCCATATAGCATCCCTGACGGGAAACCCCCGAAGCTCAGGGAAAAACCCACTTAAGGTGGGCGAGCGAAGATGC
>JACQWW010000106.1 GCA_016209025.1 Elusimicrobiota bacterium
GCATATGGTCAGGAAAGCCCGGGGAAGCCAGTGTCCAGGGAAACATGGATACCGGCCTGCGCCGGTATGACGGAGGGAATTAGTTTTTGCCTAAACTCCAGGAACAGCGGCCTTGACTAGCACCAATTATTGGTGTATAATTTTGGTGTATGACAATGAGATTAAGCGTTACCGTTGAACGGGACTTGCTCAGGGAAGCAACCCGAATTTCCGGCACCAAATCCAAAAGAGAGGCCATCGAGAGGGGCTTGGAAGAGCTTATCCGATCATCTCGCAGAAGCCAGGCCTTGCGCCATGCGGGCATGATTCCACTGCGCTTTAAATCCAAGGAACTCATCAAACTCAGAGAAAGGGACACCGCTTGGCGCAAGAACATCTCATCTTAATAGATAGCTCAATCTGGGTTGACTATTATCGTCCTCGCGGTTGCCCAACGTTAACCGCCGCCGTTCAACACTGGATACAAGAGGACCGCGTAGCCACTTTGGGCGTTATTGCTCTTGAAGTTTTACGTGGTTGTTTGACAAAGAAGGACTTTGAAGTGGTTAAGGAAGATTTTTTGGCGCACCGCTGGATTGAACTCAATGCAGGCGTCATAGATCTCGCGGCTGAGATAGGATTTAATCTGGACCGCAAGGGTCACGTTGTCCCTTCCGTGGATTTGCTCATTGCCGCGGCGGCGATTAGAACACAATGCGCCCTTGCCCATCAGGACCGGCATTTTAAAACAATCGCCAAACACTTCCCTCTGCGATTAGCGGATGGTTAGCTCCCGAGCAATCGAGCAATCTTGCCGCGAGAATTTTTTTGTCCATTTAGGTATAATCCTATTTGGCATCTAAGATACCATGAGTTTTTTATCTGCTTGTTTAGCGCCCTTTGCGTTTAAGGAAACGCCGCAAAAATCGCTCTCTGCCTTGGAGGCGCGGCCTTCCCTCAAACCGGATCAGGCCATGCGCTGTTATCAAAATTTGGCCCCCAGCCTCAGAAAATTGTTCAATTATTTTCTTCGCCGGCCCCTTGGCGTTTCATGGCAAGAGGCCGGGCAGCGAGCCGAGCCGCATGTTCTGTTTCGGCTGGCTGACCTAGGGCTGCTTGTTCTCCTGCCGGATCGTCAGGCGCCTTGCCTGGTGGCAGCGCCTGTGGAATATTGTTTCCTGATAACCCGCCTGGACCGTGACCTGGGCACGCTTGTTTCTGCCCTGACGCATTATAAAGAGGAAACGCTCTCTGCCATGGCCAAACGCCGTGGCCTGGAATTGCCCGGTCATCGGGCTTGGCTGGCCGCGGCTCTTTATAGAGCCATTGTCCAGGGGCTTGGCCGCGAGGCAGGGCAGCTGGACGATGAAGAAGCGGAAATTCTCGAAGACACGCTTGATGAGGACGGCGAAGCAGGGCTCAAAGATCTTGAGGATGAGTTCCTCAATTCAAGAATCGCCAGGCGCCGCTCGGCCGGTCCTGAGGATTTGATCCTTGGCCTCGAGCACGGCAACGGCGATCCCATTGCCGCCCTTCTGGACAAGGGATTCCTGGCCGCAGACAGCGGCCCGATAAATTACAGCTGGCAGCCTGACTATGATCTTTTTGTGCCGAGCGAGATCAAGACGCCCTTAAAACAGGCTCTGAAAATCAGGGAGCGCTCGCAATCCTCCCTTACCCTAGCCAGCCTTGGGACCGAGCCGGCGCCCCAGAAAACTTCGGCCTATGCTGAAACGCTCTGGTTCAATCTTCGCCGGATCATAGTGACTTCTTACTCTCGCTCTCTTAAGATGACCAAGGGAGGAAGCCTGGGACTGCAGCCCTTAAGAAAAATGGCGGCGCTCTTGAATATCGAGGTCGAGGCCCTGAACTTTTATGCGCTTTTTCTGCTCCATGCCCAAGCCCTGACCATGAACAAGGATGAGGCGGTCCCCAACCCCGGTTTTTTGAAATCACCCCAGGATGCGTGGAAAGAGGCTCGGAAGCGCTGGCCCGGCTGGGTCATGAAAGTTTACCTGCTCCAAGAAAGCAACAGCGCGAGAAGGCGCTTTGCCTCCCAACCCATGGTTCTGCGACGCGCCCTCTTAGACGCGCTGATGGCCAAAAATGGCCAATGGGTCTCGACAAAGAAATTAACAGACTGTATCCTCAACGATAAAAAACTTGCCCAGAAAATTCAAAATCAGATTTCTTACCAGTGGTACATGGAGCCGCGCCAGATCCGCCAATGGCTCAAGCCCATTGTGGAGGCGAATCTCGATTTTCTCGGATTCTTCGGCGCGCTTGAAAGGGACTCGGCCAAACTCGTGGCCCGAGCCGGCCCCTTTGCCAGGAACCTTCTTGAAAATTCCACGCCGCAGGAAGCATTGGCTTTGTTGAGCGAAGCGCCTTCTTTGCGCCTTATTCTTCAACCCAATCTGGAAGTTATTGCGCCCCTGGAGATGGGGCCCAAGGAACACAAAATCCTCAATGATTTTGGCAGGATTGTCTCTTTGGAAAGAGTTGTTGTCTATTCTTTCAGCGCGGAAAGCCTGTATAAAGGAATCGCCTTCTTTGGCAGCGCCGAGCCTTTGGAAGCGCTCCTGGCCGGCTCAGGACCCCTGCCCCATGCTTTTAGCGCCTTATTGGAGGAGGTCAAATCCAGAGCCGGTGAAATCCGCATTGTGCCCTGCTTTTATGTGGCCCAGATGCGCCAGGCTCATTTAGGTAAAGCCTTGCAAGCCATTGCCCCCCAGGCCAAGCCCTTGGAAGGCGCGGCTAATGTTTATGTTCTTGAAACGCCGCCAATCGAGATGCATTCAGTGATCGAACGTCTTAAGAAAAAGGGCTATTTTCCTTTGGTACAAAGCCCCAAAGCCGGGTGGGACAGCCATCAATCCAGCCGATACCCTCAAGCGCCTCATCCGATTTTTGCCAATCAGGGAAGAATTTTTTAACCATGACACCCAGTCCTTGCATTGTTCAATCAGATTTAAGCGTGCTGTTGGAAGTGGATCACCCGGACTTTGAAAAAGCCCGGGAGGGCTTGAGCCGTTTTGCGGAACTGGTCAAAAGCCCGGAACGGATACACACGTATCGCATCACGCCTCTATCGCTGTGGAACGCCATGGCGGCTGGATTAAGCAAGGAAGACATTTTGGCTTCCTTGGAAGCGCTCAGCCGCTATAGCCTTGGCTCGAATTTAAAAACGGACATCCTGGAGCAAGCCGGCCGCTATGGAAAGCTGATCTTGGAACGAGACCCCCAGGATCAAGCCTTGGTCCTGCGCTCAAGCGATCCCATGCTCAGCCTGCGGCTGGGCAAATCAGAAACGATACAGTCCTGCTTTAGAGGACGCAGAGGGGACGCGTTCCTGGTAGATGATCTTGAGCGGGGCCGGTTAAAGCATCGTTTGATCAAATTAGGTTATCCGGTCCGGGATTTGGCCGGCTATACCCCTGGCCATCCCTTCTCCTTTACCTTGCGCCAACAGGATCGCTCGGGACAGGCTTTTGGCCTGCGGCCCTACCAAAGTCATTCCGTGGAAGCTTTTTTAGGGCCGGCCATGAGCGCCAAGGAAGAAGGCGGCAATGGGGTGGTGGCCCTTCCCTGCGGCGCGGGAAAAACCGTAGTCGGCATGGCGGTTATGGAACGTCTGGCCTGCCACACTTTGATTTTAGCCGCAAATATTACTGCCTTGCGCCAGTGGCGTAAGGAGCTTTTGGATAAAACCGATATTCCCGCGCAATCCATCGGCGAATACAGCGGCGAAAAAAAAGAAATCAAGCCGGTGACGCTGGCAACCTATCAAGTCGTCACCTATACGTCATCTGACGGCAGTTTTATTCATTTCCCGCTCTTTAATAATGAAGACTGGGGACTGATCATCTACGACGAGGTTCACATGCTGCCGGCCCCTGTTTTTCAATTCACGGCCTCCCTGCAGTCAAGGCGCCGGCTTGGTTTGACCGGGACTTTGATCCGGGAGGATGGCAAAGAAGACGATGTTTTTTCCTTGATCGGGCCCAAGCGCTTTGATATGCCCTGGAAAACTTTAGAGGCGGCGGGCTGGGTGGCCCAGGCCCAATGTTTTGAGATTCGGATTCCCATGAGCGATGATCTGATGCTGGCCTATGTCACGGAGCCCCAGGATCAGAAGCGCTTCCGCATTGCCGCAGAAAACCCAGCCAAAATGGACGTCATCGAAGCGTTATTGCAACGCCATCCGGAAGAAAAAATTCTGATCATCGGCCAGTACCTCAATCAACTCAAATTGGTTGCCCAGCGTTTGGAGATTCCGATCTTGACTGGAAGCTCCTCGAGCAGTTTGCGCGAAGAGCGCTACAGGGAGTTCAGGCAAGGCCGGCTCGGCCGGCTGGTGGTCTCCTCCATCGCCAATGTGGCGCTAGATCTTCCCGAGGCTAGTTGCGCGATACAGATTTCAGGACGCTTCGGATCGCGCCAGGAAGAGGCTCAGCGCTTGGGAAGAATCCTGCGGCCCAAAAAGGACTCCAACATCGCCTATTTTTATACCATTGTCAGCGCAGCCACCGAAGAGCAGTCCTATGCCCGGCACCGCCAACTCTTCCTGGCTGAGCAAGGATACCAATACACAATTTTACCGGCCCAAGCCATTTTGTCCCCCGAGCCAGCCAGCCAGCCGTTGCCAGAGCCTGCCGCGGCTTAGAAAGCAAAGGCAAAGGGGTCTATGCAAAGGGGTCAGATTTCGGCTGAAGGGGTCAGACCCCTTCAGCCCTAGAAGGGGTCTGACCCCTTCAGCCCTATGGTCAGGAAAGCCCGGGGAAGCCAGTGTCCAGGGAAACCTGGATACCGGCCTGCGCCGGTATGACGGAGGGAATTAGTTTTTGCCTAAACTCCAGGTGAGCCCCCCTTGCGGGCGACAGCAAAGAGATGACATACTATTGATAGGGAAAAGATAATGTCTACAGCTGTTAAGGAAATCATTGGCAAAGTTAAGACCCTTAATGGGAAAGAAAAGCAAGAGCTGAGGCATATATTGCCACGCATTCTTAACGTCCCTCAAAGTACTCAAGGGAAAATATGGAGCGACCGCGAGATGGCCCGCTTGGCCAAGCTTGATCAAGAAGCGCTCAAAACGGGAAGAGGTCTTAAAACTTTTAAAACCAAAGAAGCTTTTATCCACCATATTAGGAACATTTGACTGCGCTACAGCACCACTCCCTTATTCCGAAGAGCTCTTAAAAATTTAGATGCTGACATTGAACAAGCTGCTAAAGACAAGATTGTTGATCTCGTTAATGCCTGGGGATCCCCGCAAGAAATACCGGCAGGATTTGGGCTTAAAAAACTCGGAGTAAGTCTATGGGAAATACGCATCAATATCTCGATCAGAGCTCTCTTTTTAGTATCCCAAGATCAACTGATTTTTCGATTTATCGGCAACCATGACGACATCCGGCGTTTCCTTAAACATCTTTAAGAGAAATTGGGCTAGTTAACCTGTCTCAAGTCAAGACCCCTTTCACAGGTAAAATTCTTGATTTCTATTGCTTCGCAAACCTGAACGGCAGCGGCAGGTAATCCCGCAAACGGCGCANNNTATCCGCCTCCTTTTCAGTAGCGATGGCCACGGCGAGAATTTTTTTCTCGCCGTTTTGAACGGCATTGAAAATCGCTGTCCGCTCGGCGCATATAGTCAGGCCGTATGAAGCGTTCTCGACATTAGCGCCCGTATAAATCCTGCCGGAACCGGCCAGCACAGCGGAGCCGACGCGGAAACGCGAATACGGCGCATAAGCATTCTTGATCGCGGCGCGCGCCAAACGAATCAACCTTGAAGCCATCTCTTTTTTCAAATTAAAATTCTTTTCCCTCATTCCCTTATCCCTTATTCCCTCCCATATATTTCCCGATCAGCAAATCCAGCTTTCTGGCGGTCTGTTTGTTGATATGTTTGGGATCGGTGACGATAGCGCCCGCCAGAGCATCGGGGCAGGCGCAATCTTTAGTGCGCTCAAGCGCCGCTATTCTGGGAATCGCCAGTTTCAAGACCTGGCCGACCCGGCCCACGCCTTTTTTCAAATTCTCGATGATCTGTTTGACGTTGACCGCTTCTTCGCCGTGTTTCCAGCAATCATAGTCGGTGGCAAAGGCCAAAACCGCGCAGCACATCTGAGCCTCGCGGGCCAGCTTGACCTCGGGCATGGCGGTCATGCCGATGACCGAACCGTTCATGCGCCGGTGCTCGAAAGATTCGGCCATGGTCGAAAAGGCCGGGCCTTCCATGCAGATATAAAGGCCGCCTTTGTGGACCGCAAGATTGAGTTCCCGGGCGCTTTCAGATAAAACCTTGGTCATATCTGGGCAGACCGGCTTGTCGAAAGCGACATGAACCGCCAGCCCCGGCCCGAAGAACGTCCCGGGTCGGCGGAAAGTCTTATCGTAAAACTGATCCACCACCACCAGATGCGCCGGCTCGATTTCCTCCCTGAGACTGCCGGTGGCGCCTATGCCGATCAAACGCTCGACGCCCAGGGATTTCAAAGCGTAAATATTGGCTCTTGAGTTTATTTCCGAAGGCATCAGGCGGTGGCCCTTGCCGTGGCGCGGCAAAAAAGCGGCCATGATGCCTTGCACCTCGACAATGGTGATTTTATCCGACGGCGGGCCGAAAGGAGTCTTGACCGCGATCTCGTTGATGATCCGGCAATCCTCCATGCCGTAAAAGCCCGTGCCGCCGATAACTCCGATTTTAACAGGATCGCTCTTTGCTTTTTTCACCCCATAACCTCCTTGATTACCGGAAACATTCTGGGTTTTGAAGGGCGTATTAAAAACGCTTGCCGGACAAGCCGGGCGGCTGCCCCAATGTCTTGAGAGCCGGACCGGCCGGCATGGACATCGGCGATGGCCTCGCCCGGCCGGACAAAATCACCTATTTTTTTGCCGAGCACGACCCCGGCGGCAAAATCAACTTCGTCTTCCCGGCAGCGCCGCACAACTTTCAAATGAAGGCCGGCCAAGGCAATAAGCTTGGCGTCAACGAACGATACAAAGCCGCCTTGTCCGGCGCGCACCGCAACGGTCCGCTTGGGCCGCGGCAAATGTTTTGGCAAATCAGAAACCAAACGCCCGGGCACGCCCTGGGCCACGAGCATCTGCCGGAATTTATTAAGAGCCGCGCCGCTTTTTAGCGCCTGTCCGGCCAAAGCCTGCGATTGCTTGCGGCCCGTAGTCTTGCCGGCGAAACAGAGCATTTGATGAAGAAGTTCCTGCGTCACTTGCATAAAATCAGCCGTCTGTTTCCAGCCGCTTCGCTGAAGGGGCGATCCCGGCCTCATGATTTCCCACGCCTGAATTATTTCCAGGGCATTGCCGACCGCCCGGCCCAAGGGTTCTTCCATCCGGGTGACGACCGCCTTGGATTTCAAGCCGCAGGCATTGGCTGTCCTGATCAGTCCCAGGGCCAATTCCCTGGCCTTGTCATATTGATCGAATATCGCGCCCCGGCCGAATTTGACGTCAAAAACAAGTCCTTGCAGACCCTCGGTCAGTTTTTTGGAAACAATGCTGGCTACGATCAGGCCGGTCAAATCAATGGCGCCGATGACGTCGCGCAGGGCATAGAGTTTGCGGTCCACCGGCGCCATTTTATCCGTCTGCCCGAACATGGCCAAGCCGATCGCCTTTAATTGACCGGAAACCTCGCCGGCTTTAAGCTGGGTCCGCATGCCCGGGATCGAATCGAGCTTGTCAAGGGTGCCGCCGGTAATTCCCAATGACCGGCCGCTCATCATAGGAACGCAAAGCCCCAGGCTCGCGGCCAAAGGCGCGAGCACCAGACTGATGCCGTCGCCGACTCCTCCCGTGGAATGTTTATCCACGGCAAAAGAAAATTCTTTCCCTTGTCCCTTAATTTTTTCCGAATAGTGCGCCATGGCCTGGGTCAGCCAAAGGGTTTCTTTTGAGTTCATTCCCTGCAAGCGCAAAGCCATTGTCAGGGCGGCAATTTGATAGTCCGGCCATGCGCCCTTAAAAACATTCCCGGCAAAAGCGAAAACCTGCCCGCGGTCCAAAGCCCGGCCCGCTTTTTTGGTTTCAATAATCCCGCGATAAGAGCAATCGGACATTAAAGGCTTCCAATAAACCCAAGCAAAAGCCGGGCGTAGTTTTGGGCGGCTTCGCGGCCGAAGTCCAGGACTTCCTGGTGGCTTAATTTTTGTTTCGGAACAAGGCCGCTGGCCATATTGCTGACCCAGCCCAGGCCCACAACTTTCATGCCTAAAGAGACCGCGGTCATGGCCTCGGCGGTGACGCTCATGCCCACCACGTCGGCGCCCAGCTTAGCATAGGCCTTGACTTCCGCGGGCGTCTCATAGGTGGGGCCGTTCGTGGAAAGATAAACCGCGGGCCAGGCTCTTAGCTTGAGTTTTTTGGCGGTTTTCAAAACCAAGCCGGCCAGGTTTTTGTCATAAACTTGGGTGCAGTCAACGAACTGGGTCGTGCCCCTTAAAGGGTTGAATGTCTGAAAATGTATGTGATCGTCTAAAACAATGAAATCTTTTATGCGGAATTCTTTTCTTATAGCGCCGCAGGCAAAAGACAAAATAACTGTTTCCGCGCCATTGTTTTTAAGGTAGCGGATCGGCTTAACGATAAAATCCATAGGAAAGCCTTCGTAAAAATGAAACCGTCCCTGAAAAACAATAAGCTCTTTGCCTTTATAAGAAGCTTTCAAAAGACGACGGCTGTGTCCCAGGGGCGGGGCCTTGCCCATAAGATCATTAGCAAAAACATTTTCCACCGGAATCGTTTCTTTGATTTCGAGTTGCTCAGCCGCGGCCCCTAGGCCGCTGCCTAATATTACCCCGATTTTCATTATTTTTTCCTCAGCAGGATCATCTTTAAATTATCCCTAACCTTCTTGTCGCGCGCAATCCAAGCGATAGTCAAAATCATATAAAGAATGCCGAAAGCGATGCGCACGCCGGTGCCGGGCAGCATCAACTGGACGATGAAAAGCCCGAATAAAACGCCTGCTTCGGCCAGGGAAAAATTAAAATTGCAAAAAATAACCGTGGCGAAAAAACTTTGGGCTGAGGTCAAAAAGAGCTCTTCGGTCTGCCTCGCGTCCAAGGGCAAGGCCCAGGGCGAGGTCCGGCTTGTGCCGTGCCAAAAATGAGAAACAGCATAAGCCATAGGCAGCATTCCCACTAAAAGCGTCCATTGGTTGACTTTCGAGCTGATCAATGTCCCCAGGCCGGCTCTTGGATGAAGCCGCCAGGCAAACATCAGGGCAACCAAAAGCTCCGGCGCTTCCGAGGCTAAAGGGGCCAGCCACTGAACTAATAAAAATTCCTCGATTCCCAGCTGACGGCCGAGTTTGATCAATCCTTCGGCAAAAGGCGCAGCCGCGGCCAAAATAGCCGCGGCGCTGTAAAGAAACAAAACAATATAAAGACAACGCCTGCGCTTAGGCGTATAAAGGCTGATCAGTTCTTCAATGAAAGGTTCAGCTAATTTTTGATCGCTATGATGTTTGGCCGCGTCGCGCACATAAAAAAAGAACACCGCAAAAAGGAGGGCCCCCATAAGCAAGCTGATAGAACCTTCCAAGGGTATGATAAACGACAAAAAAGTGGCGATAATCAAAGCCCAGATAGCCGGAACCTGCGAGCGGTCAATGCTGAACGATTTATTGCCTGACCGGCGCCAATAAACAACCGCGATAGCGCTCCAGCCCACGCCGATCAACATCCGGTTGGCCCCGGTCATATTGGCCACGGCAAAAGGCGCATAGGATGGATCAGCGCCTGCCTGCCAGGCAAAATACAAATCAACGGCATATTCGGGCAAGACCGCGACTAAGGCCACGGCCGCTAAAGCCAAGCCCTGGGAAAAATCATCCTCAGCCAGCTCGCTGGCCCAAGCCAGCATGGTCGCCGCGGACACGATGGCCAAACCGGCGGTCAGAGTGCTCCATAAAGGATCTTCCCAATGATGGCCGGTTATAATTCCATAAACTCTGATCGCAAGCTGGGGAAGGCAAAGCGAGGCGAACAAAAAAATCCTTCTCATTGCCTTATTGCGGCTGGTATTTACTGATGGCAAGCTCAAGGCCGAAGCGGCAAACCATGGTCCAAAGCCTTAACCCTTCATCGAGCATTGATTCGACTTTGGGCTTCTCTTGGGACCAAAAAGGACTTAGAACAAACTGTTCGGCGTGCAGGGAAACCGGCTTGGGCCCGATGCCGAAGCGGATTCTGGGAAAATCCCCGCTGCCCAGGGCTTTAACCACCGAAGCCATGCCTTTATGCGTGCCGGCTGAGCCTTTCACCCTGAGTCTGACCGAGCCCAGGGGCAGGTCAAGATCATCATAAGCGGCAAAAAGCTGACAAGAGACTTCCATGTCGAATTTTTTGACGAGAAAACCGGCCGCTTCGCCGGAATTATTCATGAAGGTTTGCGGCATAATCGTCAGGGTTTTTTTGCCTTCAAACTCGGTTTCCCAGCATTGAGCGCGCAGGCCGGGTATTTCGCGCAAGCGGCCACACGGGGATGCGGCGCGCAGTTTTTCTATAAACAAAAGACCGCACTTATGGCTCGTTAAGGCGTATTGTTGGCCGGGGTTACCCAGGCCGATAAGATAAAAATCAAATTGCATAGTGGGAAGTTTAAACGGTTTAGTCGCGGCCGTTATTTCTTAGGAGCTTCGGTTTTTGCCGCGGCCGGCGCGGCCGCAGTTTTAGCTTGAGCCCCGGCAGCCGCAGGTTTAGCCTGAGCCCCGGCAGCCGCCCCTTGAGCCTCTTCTTCTTTCTTGCCTTTGGCGATGACTTCCGGCTCGCCTCCGGCGGCTGCCGCGGGCGCGGCCGCTTCCTCAACGCGGGCCGGAGCCACGATATTGATGACCACATGAGCGGCTACGGTCAGCCGCTCAACGCCTTCGGGCAGTTTTAAATCGCCGGCTGTCACACCCTGGCCGATCTCGAGCTTGGAAACGTCAACCTCGATGGCCGCGGGAATTTCCGTGGGCAGACACCGCACTTTGATCTCGCGCAGTAAATGCTCCAAAATTCCGCCCTGATCCTTGACACCCTTGGCCTCTCCCTTGACATGAACCGCCACGCTGATTTCCACCTTTTGATGAATGTCAACCCGCAAAAAATCCGCGTGAATAGGCAGATCGCTGCAAACATCGCGCTGAAGACTTTTCAACAGCACGGTTTCGGCTTTTGCGTCCGCCACGTTGGACTTGCCTGTCCTGAGCGAAGTCGAAGGGTCGGAAATCATTAGTTTAAAAAGCACGTTGGCCCCATGAACACGGGTCATGGCTTTTTCCAGCTCTTTGCGGTTGACCCAAAGACTACGCGGATCCTTTTTCGCGCCATAGACAACCGCGGGAATAAAACCGCTCGATCGCTGGGTTTTCAATTGACCCCGGCTAGTCTTTAAACCGCGTAATGTTGCTGAAAATTCAATTTCCTGCATCTTCCTTCACTGTCTCCTATTCTGCGGTTCAGACAGTAGGGGAGTTGCCCTTGCCCCCAGTAGCGGAGGGGGACCCGCCCAACGGGGCGGGGGAACCGCCGGGACTGGTTCCCGGGTCTGGGGGCAAGGGCAACTCCCCTACTGTCTGAACCGCAAATCTCCTATTATTATACGAACATCGCGCTGATGGACTCCCCGCTGTGATTGCGGATGATAGCCTCACCCAGCAGGCTGGCAATGCTCAAAATCCTGATTTTACGGCATTTTTTGACATGAGGCGCCAAAGGAATAGAATCGGTCACCACCACCTCTTCCAAAGGAGAATTTTCAATGTTGGCTACTGAATCGTCGGAAAAAACACCATGGGACACCAAAGCGTAAACTCTGGACGAACCCCAGCGTTTCAAGGCCCTGGCGACTTCGCCCAGGGTGCCGGCCGTATCAATGATGTCGTCAATTATCACCGCTGTTCTGCCCTTGACGTCGCCGACAACGTTGTAAACGCTCGCTTTGTTGGGCGCGGGACGGCGCTTGTCAATAAAGGCCACGCTCGATTCGATCCTTTTGGCGAAAGCCCTGGCGCGCTCGGCCCCGCCGACGTCCGGGCTGACCACCACCACGTCGTCCAATTTTTTCTCGGTTAAATAAGAAAGAAACACTTTAGTGGCGAAAAGATGATCCAGAGGAATGTCGAAGAATCCCTGAATCTGGCCGGCATGGAGCTCCAGGGTGATGACGCGTCCTGCCCCGGCCGCCACGATCAGATTGGCCACCAGCTTGGCGGCAATCGGCACCCGGGGAGCTGTTTTGCGGTCTGCCCTGGCATAGCCGAAATAAGGGATGACGGCCGTTATCTTGCCGGCGGAGGCCCGGCGAAGCGCGTCAAGAAGCAGTAAAAGCTCCACCAGGCTTTCATTAACGGGCCGGCAGGTCGGCTGGACCACGAAACAATCCTTGCCCCGGACGTTTTCCTCGATATGAACGTTGACTTCGCCGTCGGCGAAACGTCCGACGCCGACCTTGCCCAAAGCAACGCCCAAATAATCGGCGATTCTTCCGGCCAGAGCGGGATTGGCGCTTCCGGCCAGCAGCATCAGGTTGTCAATTTTCTTGAAACCGACGTTTTTATA
This sequence comes from Elusimicrobiota bacterium, assembly GCA_016209025.1. GTDB lineage: Bacteria > Elusimicrobiota > Elusimicrobia > JACQPE01 > JACQPE01 > JACQWW01. The sequence goes on from JACQWW010000106.1 coordinate 12,558, forward strand.
CATTCTTGACTGCGGACAACCTCTCATCTCCATCACCGGCATTTTAATTAGGAGATGGGCTGAAATTCCTTTTCTTATGAATTTGAAAACTGCGGGCAATGGCCAAGGTGTTGGGCGGCACGTCGCGGGTGATGGTGGAGCCGGCCGCCACCAAGGAATTCTTGCCGATTCTCAGCGGCGCGATCAGATTGACGTTGGAGCCCACAAAGGTGTCGCTTTCAATAATGGTTCTATTTTTTCTGACCCCGTCGTAGTTGCAAGTGATGGTGCCGCAGCCGATGTTGCATCTGGCCCCGACGTCGGCGTCGCCGACATAAGACAAGTGGGGAACCTTGGAATCCTCGCCGATCGCGGCTTCCTTGATTTCGGTAAAGTTACCGACCTTGGCCCGTTCGGCCAGGCGGGTCCCCGGCCTTAAATGCGAATAAGGCATTAGCGCGTCAAGGGTCCACCTCTGGAGCACGCTTTCGGCGCGGGCCAAGTCAATGCGGGTGTTGATGCCCAAAATTTCCTCGCTGTTGGGCGCCAGCCACGCGTCAATATGGTGCCCCTGGGTCCTCATGATCTCAAGGACGTCCGTCAGATAATATTCCTTTTTGGCGTTGTCGGGCCGGACATGGGACAAAGCGACAAGAAGGGCGCTTTTGTCGAAAAGATAAATGCCGGAATTGACCTCGTGAATCTGAATTTCGCGCAGGCTTGCGTCTTTTTCCTCGACGATTTTCAAAAATACATTGGTTGGGCCCCGCACGATCCGGCCGTAACCCGCGGGATTGGCCAGCCTGGCCGAAAGGCAGGTGGCCTTGTTGTGCTCGCGCATGTGGCAGGCTAAAAATTCTTCCAGGGTGTCTCTTGATATTAAAGGGACATCGCCGGCAATGACCAAAACCATCCCAGCTTTGCTCAACTCCTTGCGGCAGCAAGCTAAGGCGTGCGCCGTGCCGAGAGGTTTGGCTTGACGCGCAAAACTCAAATTTTTCGCCTTGGCGTGTTCTTCCAGGACCGCGGCTTTGACCCTTTCGTCCTGGCCGCAAACCACCACCACTCCTTTGGGCTTTAATTGAAAAGCAGTCGCCAGGACATAAGACAAAATAGGCCGGCCGGCCAAAGGATGAAGCGCTTTGGGAATCCGCGAAACCATGCGGGTGCCTTCACCCGCGGCCAATACCACGACGTGAATATCTTTCAAGGCGCGACCTTCGGCTCAGCTGCCTGCCCAAGGGCAGGCGCTGGAGACTGGCTGGCGGGCTCAAGTGGTTTTTGATTGGCACCCTGCGCAGCACTACGGGCACCGGCCGGGGACCCAGAAGGTCCCAGCGTGCCGGCACCCTGCGCAGCACTACAGGCACCGGCCGGGGAGCCAGAAGCTCCCAGCGTGCCGGCGCCCGGCACAGGGCTGGGGACGCCGGCCCCAATGCCTTGGGAAAGCTTTTTGACATCCTCCTCGTAAGCGGAAAAAACGCGCTCTTCAAGCTCATGGCGGAAATCATTGGTGATAGGATGGACCACGTCTCTGAATTTTCCGTCCGGGCCCTTGCGGCTCGGCATGCACAAAAGCAAGCCCTTTTGCCCCTGAATGACTTTCATGTTGTGAACCACCAGAACCTTGCCGAGAGTTATCGTTACAAAAGCCTTAAGCTTGTTCTCGTTTCGCAGATAAATACGCACATCGCTGATTTCCATACCAACCCCCTTAAAGCGAATATAGAATGTCGAATGTAGAATATTGGAAAAAATTTTCCTTCTTCCTCCCAATATTCAACATTCTATATTCAATATTCTTTTACGCCTTACTCGATTGTTGTTATATAGTATGCAAAATTACCGCGCCCGGCTTTTGACGCAAGCGCCCCGGTCCAACGCCTGATCCGGCGGGGCGATGATCCGACGGCATAAAAACACGATCCGCTGCCGGTCATGGCCGCGACCGCCGGCATCATGGAAACAAGCTCCGCTTTGAGCTTTTTTAAAACCGGCTGTTTTGCCAATGCCATTTCTTCAAAACTATTGAAACCGGCCGCTGATCTCTTGATCGTCTCAGATTTAAAACCGGACAACCGGCGTCCGATCGAAGAAACCTCTTTGAGAAGTGTAGGAAGAATGTCTTCTCTTGTCAACCAATCCGTTTTATTCTGGCCGCGCCTGTCCAAATCATCATAAGCTTCTTTTGTGCCGGCGCCAAAACCGGGATAAACAATTAAAAGAGGAGTTTTGAAACAGCCGCCGGCTTGGCAAAGCCACTCACCCCGGCCGGTCGCCCACCATAACGGCCCTGAAGATGGGAACAAAAAGCAAGATGACTTTAAAAAAAACGGCACGTCGCTGCCCAATAGACTGCCGAGCTTGACCAGTTCCGGCGGCCTGATGGCAAGGGAAAAAAAATGCCTGATGCCGATTAAAGCCGTAGCTGCGTTTGAAGAGCCGCCGCCTAAACCCGCGCCGGCAGGAACGGTTTTGGTCAAAGTAATGCGAATCCGCCGCGATCTGATTTGCGGAAAGCGCCCGGCCAGCAGCTGCCAGGCCCGTGCTACCAGATTGTTTTTCATGTCAGTCGTCAGAAGGCGGCGGCAGGCCCTGGGATAGCCCTGAGCAAACCGAAGAACAAGCTCAAAACCATCCCCTTTGTCTTCAAATTTGATCGTATCCGCCAGAGCCAAACGCGCCATAAGGGTGCGCAGTGAATGGAACCCGTCGGCGCGTTTCGGCCCGACCTCAAGATAAAGGTTGATTTTTGCGGGAGACGATAAAACGAATGTCGAATGTCGAATGTCGAATGTCGGCAAAGGGGTCAACCGGGTAACTTTAGAACAGTGCCGGAAGACATGCGTTTGTAAACCGGTATCTTTGCCGAGTTTAGCTTCCAAATATCGTTCCAACGCCACGGCGTTTTATAAAGCTTCTTGGAAATTCCCCAAAGGGTGTCGCCCCGGCTGACTTTATATGTCCGGGAAACAGCCGCTAATGCCGATTGAACCGCTCCTGTTTCATGCCTGGCCGCTTTTTCCGGCTCTAAAGCCTTGACACTGTTTTGAAGAAGCGCTTCGGCCTGCAATAAATAAACCAAAGCATCGGCCGGCCCATGTCCGCTCGACGATGAGCCGGCTTTAAGTTCAGCTAAAATTGCCTGGCCTTCGGTCAATAAAGACACGGCGATCTGATAAGACTCGGCGCCGTGAAGCTTCTGCGTCATCAGCTTCTCGATGTCCTGAAATTTTTTCCAGGCAAATTGTTCCAACACCGGATTAGCGCGGCCCTGCCGGCTTTTTCCAAATTCGCCGGCCACAGAGGCAGCCAATTCTTGAAGCTGACGGTGATTGGAACGATTTTCTTCAAGAGCCAATTTTGAAAGATAGGTGACATATCCGACAACAAGAAACAGCAAAATAAAAATAATAAGTGAAAGACGGTTCATAATAAATACTGAATTTTCAATGACATTTAAGCAAATTATGGTAATATTAAGCAAAATATGGAATACTCAAACCAGAAATTCCCCAAAGGAATTTCTGAAGTCTTAAGTCTAAAGCTTGAAGTATGAAAAAACAGGTTTTTCCCTTTTTCAGACTTCAGACTTCGCGCTTCAAGCTTCAGAACTTACCCGTTTGGGGAAGTTCTGCGCACTAACTTGCTCAAAAAATTTGAACCCTACGCCTTCATCCCCCTGCGCCTTGCCTTGGGCATTATTTTTTTTGCCCATGGAGCCCAAAAATTATTCGGCTGGTTTCACGGCACCGGACTAACGGCCACTATCGCCAACTTTAAAAGCTATCTCGGCCTGCCGGCTTTTTTGACCGTTATCGCTGTTTTTACGGAATTTTTTGGAAGTATTTTTATCACCATCGGCCTGATGACCAGACTATGCGCCTTAGGCTTGGGCTTTGTCATGACCGTGGCTATTTTTAAAGTCCATCTTGCCAATGGTTTTTTTCTCAATTGGTTCGGCACGCCGGCCAAAGGCCACGGCATAGAATATAACCTGGCCCTCCTGGCCATATGCCTAACGCTTTTTTTAGGCGGGGCCGGAAAATTTTCCTTGGATGAATTTACGGCAAAACGCAAAAAAAATAACTCTACTGTGCCACATAGCGCTTTCATGGCGAAATTTTGGATTTTGAGCCGAGGCGAAGCTAAATTTTTTGAGCATATATGCAATATATGTAAAAAAAATTTAGCAAAGCCGCAGGCCAAAAGCCAAAATTGCAGCCGAAATGGCTATGTGGCACAGTAGAGATAATCTACCCGATGCTTAAACTGCCGATTCGCGCTGTTTCCTTTGATCTCTGGGACACTGTCTTTGCCGATGATTCGGACGAACCGAAACGCAAAAAACTCGGCCTGCCTGCCAAAAAAATCGAACGCCGCGACCTTGTTCAGCGCTGCCTTAAGTCCGCGGCTGTCATCCGGCGCGAGGCCATTGACGCGGCTTGCGACAAAATTGACGCGGCTTTTAAAAAAGCCTGGCAGGAAGATCATGTTACCTGGCCCGTGATAAAACGCCTGCAAATGATTTTAACGGAACTTAAGCGCAAACTGCCTCAAAAAAAATTGCTTGAGCTGGCCAAGCTTCATGAGGAAATGGAGCTGCGCGTGCCGCCTGATTTAGTGCCGGGCGCAACCGAGGCTATAAAAAAACTAAAAAAGCGATACCGGCTCGTGGTGGTTTCCGACGCGATTGTTACGCCCGGCCGGGCATTGAGAAAGCTTTTAAAAAACTACGGCCTTTATAATTGTTTTAACGGTTTTGTTTTTTCCGATGAATTCGGCAGATCAAAACCTGCTGTCGAGGTTTTTCGTCAGGCCGCAAAAACCGCCGGATGCCGCCTCGAAGAAATTGTTCATATAGGCGACCGGGAGGAAAACGATGTGGCCGGAGCCAAGGCGGCCGGCTGCCGCGCCATTTTAATGACCGCCGCGGTGAACCGGGGCAGTTCGCGCACCAAAGCCGACGCCATCTGCCGCGATTGGCGCGAACTGCCTTCAATCATTGAATCTTTGTGAACCTTTCATTTTTAATCATTGACGGCTACCCCAAGGAAAGCCGCGACGAACTCAAAGCCGCGGGCATGAAAACAGCCTGGCAGCTTTACGCGGCCATGCTGAAAAAATATCTGGCCCAGGCAAAATACAAAGTTTGGTTTCCCTGCGACACGGCTGAACCCCCTGACGGCCTTGGGCCGGCGCATTATCGCGGCATTCTCTGGACAGGATGCAATCTCACCATTTACCATCTCGATGACCAGCGCGTCAGGCGGCAGATTGAATTTGCCAAGCGTTCTTATGAAGCCGGCGCCCCGGCTTTCGGCACCTGCTGGGGACTGCAAATGGCGGCCGTGGCGGCCGGCGGCCAGGTCAAAGCCAATCCAAAAGGCCGGGAAATGGGCTTGGCACGAAAAATTCATCTCACCAAAGCCGGATTAACGCATCCCATGATGAAGGACAAGCCCCCTGTCTTTTGCGGCTTTATCAGCCATCTCGATGAAGTCGTGAAACTCCCCAAGGGCGCTGACCTGCTGGCGACAAACGACTTTACCCGGGTTCAAGCCATATCTGTCCGCCACAAGAAAGGCCTTTTTTGGGCAACCCAATACCATCCGGAATACAACCTTCACGACATGGCGCGCTTGCTAACCGCCAGGTCAAAAAAACTGCTGGCCGAAGGTTTCTTTACCGAAAAAAAAGACCTGACCGCCTACATCGCCAAACTCGAAACCCTGCACCAAAACCCGCGGCGCAAGGATTTACGCTGGCAACTGGATATTGACGACGATGTTCTTTCGCAAAACATCCGGCAATTGGAATTCGCCAACTGGCTAGAGCTTGCGTTAAATGTAGAATAAAAAAATGATCAACGAAGAGCTTCTTTCAATCTTAGCCTGCCCAAAATGCAAAGGCCCGGTCGTCTATATCAAAAAACCGGACCCAGCGATTGCCGCTCAAACGGCGCAACCGCAGGAACATCTTGACTGCAGCCATTGCCGCCTGCGCTATGAAATCAAAGACGACATCCCCGTCATGCTCATTGACGAAGCGAAAAGCTACTGATGGTCCGGGTTCGCTTCGCTCCCAGTCCCACCGGGGTTCTTCATGTAGGCGGGGCCCGCACCGCTCTTTTTAACTGGCTTTTCGCCAGAAATAACAAAGGGACGTTTATCCTGCGCATCGAAGACACGGACGAGGTGCGCTCGACAGATGAATCAGTCGGCCAAATTCTGGAATCCCTGGCTTGGCTCGGCCTGGACTGGGACGAGGGCCCGTATTTCCAAATGCAGCGCAAAGAAATCTACCAAAAGCATCTGGCCCAGCTTGAAGCCCAAGGCAAAGCATACCGGTGTTATTGCCCGCCTGAGGAACTGGAAACCATGCGGCGCCTGGCCCTCTTGGAAAAAAGGCCTCCCCGCTATGACGGCCGGTGCCGCAGTCTTACCGATACCCAGCGCCAAGAACGCGAAGCCAAGGGCAGTCCCGAAGGGCAGTCCTGCGCGAAGTCGCAGGGCCAAAAGCATGTTTTAAGATTCGCCATGCCCCAAGAAGGAGAAACCCGCATTAGCGATCTTATCCGGGGCCAAGTTTGTTTTGAAAATCTCCTCCAACAGGACTTGGTCATTCAAAAAACCTCCGGCATCCCCACTTACAATTTCGCCTGCGTCATTGACGACCATTTAATGGGAATCACCCACGTTATCCGCGGAGAAGAACATCTTTCCAATACTCCCTCGCAGATTCAAATCTATAAAGCCTTGGGCTGGGAGCCGCCCCAATTCGCTCATCTCTCCATGATTTTAGGGCCGGACAGCGCCAAACTTTCCAAACGCCACGGAGCCGCCTCGGTTATGGACTACAAAAACCAAGGCTATCTGCCGCAAACCCTTCGCAATTATCTTGCCCTGCTCGGCTGGGCCACCCCGACCAGCCAGGACCTTTTTGAGCCGGAAGAGCTGATCGCCAAATTCAACCTTGATTACTGCCAAAAAAACCCGGCGGTTTTCGACTTCAACAAACTAAGCTGGATGAACGGCATATATATCCGCAAGCTTTCCAAATCCGAACTTTTTCAAGCGGTCAAGCCCTATCTCCCGCCAAAATCAGACTACGATGAATCCAAACTCGAAGAGATGGTGGGACTGGAACAGGAAAAATACAAAACCCTGGCTGACGCGGGCCGGCTTCTTGATTTCTTTTTTGATGAAAACTATCCATATCAATGGCCGGACATGGAAGGTCTTTTAGCGAAAAGTCCGAATATGAAAACCGCAGGCGACTGCCTGAAACTGGCGCAAACCTTGGAAACAAAATTCAACGCAAGCGACAATTTTTCCAGCCAAGCCGTTGAAAAAACCTTAAGAGAAACAACCCAGGAATATAAATGGAAAACTTCGGAAGTTTTTCACAGCCTGCGCTTCGCAATTTCAGGCCGTCTTCAAGGCCCAAGCCTTTTCCACATGGCCGAATCCTTGGGTAAAGCCCGCGTTATCCAACGCCTTAAGCGTTTCCACCCAGACCCGGGAACCAGTCCCGACGGTTCCCCCGCCCTGCTGGGCGGGGCCCCCTCCACTACTGGGTTCAAGGGCAACTCCCCCAGGCTAAACCCTTACTTTTTATCGCCGGGGCACGGATAGCCGCCACGGCGCTTTCCGAAACAATCGCGGCCAGGCATGGGGCCCAGACCCCTATAAAAGGAATGAGGGCAAAATTGACCGCCACATTAAGTCCGATGCCTGCGGCCAAGCTGGCCAGAAGCAGTTTCTCCCTGCCCCTGGCCAAAAGAAGGCTGGAGCTTACCATGTTAAGCCCGCGGGGGATTAAAACCAAGGAGCACCCGGCCATTAAAAGCCCGACACTTGGATAACCTGGCCCAAAAACAAACCTGGCCGCGAATAAACCGAACAAGGCGATCCCGGCAGCGCACAATAAACTAAAAAATAAGGCATTTTTCACGCCTTTTCTAAAATGTTCGGCCTGCTCTTGAGGATGCCGGATAAAATAAGCCAATGAAGCATCGGTAATGGCTAAAAAAATAAAAAGCGGAGCTTCCACAGCCCGGGCCGCGATAAAGTAACTTGCCAAAGCCGTATAACCCAAAAGCCAACGGACTATCACCGTGTCGAGTCTGGAACCAAGGACCCCCAAAAGCTGGGAAAGCCAGATAACCCCGCCCCCTTCTTTAAAAGTCAACCGAACAATAGCGGAGAACCATCCCGCCGGATACCACCCCCCCCCACCCTTCCCCTCTCCCCTTGCGGGAGAGGGCAGGGTGAGGGGACAAATCTTTGCCAACCGACGAAGGGTAAAAACCCACAACAGTAATCCTTCAACCAACCTTTCCACCACAAACCCGGCCATAAACCCGAAAAGCCCGAAATATTTAAGCCCGAAATATGCAGCCACCGCTAAACTTGCCTGGGAAACGAACCCGGCAATAACAATTCCCTTAGGATAAAGAAGTGTGTTGACAAAATTGTAAGCCAGCCTCGACTGCAGAAAAAAGAAATGCCACAAACCAAAAATAAGGTTGTATGGCCAAGCAAACACCGCAAACCCGACCGCCGCTCCCATCACCCCCAAAACCACCCTGGCAACAGCCGCCTCATGCCAAACCTTTACCCATGCCCCGTCCCCGCGTCCTCGCGTCTCCGCGTCCCCGCGTCCTCGCGTCTCCGCGTCCCCGCGTCCTCGCGTCTCCGCGTCCCCGCGTCCTCGCGTCTCCGCGTCCCCGCGTCCTTCTTTCTCTACCTCCTCTTTCGCCACCTCGCTCTTTCGTTCTTTATGCGCCCGGCTGGCCGTGACCTCCAGCCCCAAACCAAAAAAACTGTTCCAAATATCCAAAAGGGAATAAAGATAAGAAAAATACCCGAACCCGGCCGGCGCCAAAATCCTGGCCCCAAAAATCAAAACAAAAAATTTCGTCAGCCGAAAAACCAAAAGGTTCAGCCCCAGCCAGAGGTTATGAATGTAAAAACCCATATGTCCCTAAATTACTGCTAAGCTCAACCGATAACTTCAATATCATCGGCAAGACGAACAAGCGTCTCTTTTGAAAAAATTTCAAGTTCCGAGGCATTCTCCAGAAATGGCCTCATATCTCTTTTGACGATCTCCAAATCCAGGCTCTGGATGCGCCGTTTTAATTGCTCGGCCAACCATAATGAACCAACCTCAACCTGCTCCCCCCTCGCCTGAAGATGACCGGCGGACAAATGCCGGCCATTAACCGAAACTTTGCGGGTCCGATACCAGACAAAATCGTACCAATCCCTTCCTTTCGTGTATTTGCGGTGCATTAAAGCGCATAATTTTCCGGCAAAAAGCGACGGTAGATCATAATGAAGAATATTGAAAAGATGTTTACGTTGAACAGGAGAAGCCTCAACGACTGCATGGAGAGGCGGGTTGCAATCCGCCTCGATTTTAACCGCCAGGATTTGGTTCTTCGGCGCTCCCTGGTCAATGCGCCACCAGAGATCGGAAAATTTAAGGAAACTCGAGTGAACCGCTCCGATGTTTTTGTTTTTAGCGGCCACGGAAAATCCCAACTGCCCCAAAATTTTAAACAACGAATCATAATAAGGCTTTAAGGAAACCGTCCGTTCTTTGCCGGGAACAGCGGAAAAATCAAGGTCTTCGGAAAATCTGCGAAGATCGTAAAGAATCCGAAGGGCCGTGCCTCCGACAAACGCGAAGTTCAAAAAGAAACCCGACTGCGACAAAAGCCGCAAAATCAAATATTGAAGCTCCTCGCGCAGCGCCCGCACGCGGCGGCTGCCGTCTTTTTCCTTGAGAACTTCCTCTAAAAGCTGGTCTCTCATGTTATTTGCCCAATCTCAGGGCTTTCGATAACGCCTCGGCAAACCTCCAAACCTTTTTCGAGCTGAAGCGCCGGGCCGTTTCAATAAACCTCTTGCGGGAAAGCGTTTCGGTATTTTGCAGCCGCAGGATCTCGATGTAATCTTGAGGTTTGGAAACCCTGCGATTATCCAGATACACCCAATCCAACAGCGCTTTCTCCGGCCAAGCCAGGCAGAAGTTTGCGTCCTGCCGCGCGACACGGTCAAAGCCGAAAAATCTACTTGGCGCAACGTGCGCGTAGCTGAACCGTCCTAGGGGATTGGAAAAACGCGCGGTTTTTCTCGTTGTCAGCGACGTCCATTCCTCCACGCGCTCCGGAATCAATTCATGCCGGCTCAACGCCGATTCCAAAGAAATATAGGAAGGAAAATAGATAAGGCAAGCCGCTGATTCGGCCGTCAAAGCCTGCCGGGACACGCCCTCGGGCAGCATGTAAAGCCCGCGCCGCAGCCGTATCATTCGGCCCTTCCCGACCCATAACGTCATCAGATTGGCCAAGGTTCTCCCGCTGTTTTGTCCGATAGCTGTCAAAGCGGCCCCGTCAATTACCTGAAAATCTTTTGCGAGATTCACAAACTTTTCGTAGCGCATAATTTCATTTCCGTAATTCACACTATATTGTGAGTTTCGGAAATATTTTATCACAACTTTTCTTTATCTGCCAGGCTCCAGAACTTCCCCGAACGGGTAAGTTCTGGAGCTTGAAGCGCGAAGTCTGAAGTCTGAAAAGGGAATAACCTGTTTTTTTCATACTTCAACCT
>JACQWW010000273.1 GCA_016209025.1 Elusimicrobiota bacterium
CGCCAGCCGCAACGGATATTCCGTGGCTGAGATGGCGCCGCTTTTTGACGGCCGGCTTGATCGCCAAGCCTACGAGCAGTTGGTCCGCCGAGCTCCTTGGCTTTTCGGCGTTTATGAGGATCAAGCCTATCTCGAAGGCCGCATCCCTGTTTCCGAAACCCTGGCCGCAGGGGCCGGCGCAGGACTCTGGCTGATGCGCAAGGCTCTGTTGGATGAAACTAGAAAACCGGGCGGATTTCCGGACGGCGGACTCATTTTACTACCCGCTATTCCCTCTGATTGGCTCAATGAAGGCCGCGTCATTATTCTTAAGGGTATGCCGACCGCTTACGGAACCGTATCGCTGGAGGTGCGTTCTTTCTTGGCAACGCGCCATGAGATTTTTGTTGATTTTAGCCTCGATGAAGCGTCTAGAGCGCCGGGCGAGCCTCTGCGTAAATTGGCCATCCGCCTGGTGACGCCGGATCGCAGACAGCCGCGCGTCTCGGCCCCTGATGTTTTAACGGATGCTTACACTATAGTGCTTCCGCCTGCCTCGCGCGTGCGCCGGGTGGTGCGGTTTTAAGAGCTATCGTTCTTTAAGCCAGTAGAGAAGTTTTTTCAAAAATTCCTGGTCATCGAACATCTGCACGCCGTGGCCTGTTTTGGCCTGGGCCAATTTGGAATTTTTCATTTTTAAAACCAACCAGACCACGCTTTGATAGGAATAGGTATCGCCGGGCTAAGCGGCGATAAAAATTTCCCGGCCCGGCAAATCTTCGATAATTTTGACGCCGCGATAATCAAGGCCCGGCGACAAAAGAACGACCCAGCTAACATCGGGATTGGAGGCGGCTGTCTGCGAAACCAAATTGGCGCCGATGGAGGCGCCGATCAAGCCGGCGCGCTTTTTGGAAATTTTATTTTTTGCGAGGAAAGCCAGGGCCGCTTCCATGTCTTGTTTCATGCGCGGCCATTCACCCGTCGCGTCGAAATCCTTGAAATCTTTTTGTTTACCGCCGGGTCCAAGGGTGCTTTCACCGTGGCCGCGCAGGTCAATGGCCAGGGTGCCGAAACCTATTTTCCACAACCGGCTGGAAAATTTGTCCCACTCGCCTTTGACGCTGGCGACACCGTGGACAAGAACGGCCGTCGGCTTGTCTTTTTTTGGCGGTTGGTATAATCCGGCTAGTTTCCAACCGTCTTGGGTGGTGAAAAAAACTTTTTGAGCGGCCCGGCAGTCAGGGGCGCAGAAAATTTGCTGGCCGAGCAAAGCAAGTAGAACCCAGTGGCGCACGCGCGGCTTTCCCAGGCGTATGGTCATAAAGTTTCCTCCGGAAAACAACACGATCAGGGCGATGAAGATGGCGGCAAGGCCCGCTAAAATCAGGGGAATGCCAAGCGGCGCTCCGATAATTGTGATGGTCAGGATCAAGCCTGCGCCGCAGAGTAGGATGCCGAGCAGGCCGATGGAAAGACTGATGGCTGCTCTGGTTATTATTTGTTGCCACAAGGAGGGTGCAGGAGGTTGTGCACCAATAATCTCCGGCTCAATAACCTCTGGTTCAAAGGGTTTTTCAGCCGGCAGTCCCCCTTCGCGGAGCTTCGGGGACCAGCGGTCCCCCAGAGGGGGGCCCCCAGCCGGCAGGTTATCCATTTTGGGCCACAAGTTTTTCTTTTTTTGGCCGCGGCATGGCTTTGATTTGCGCTTCACGGACAAGGGCTTTGGAGCGGGTCAGGCGTTCCTGCCGGTACAAAAGTTCAACCGGCCGGCGCGTTCGCGTATAGGCGGCCCCCTTGCCCTTGTTGTGCTTGGCCAGCCTGGCTTCTATGTCTTTGGCGACGCCGGTATAAAGGGAGCCATCCGCGCAGCGCAGAATATAAACGTTCCATTCCCGGCGGCCCCTTTTTTTTATTCCCCGGATCATGGTCAGGTATTTTTTATCCATTAAAGGCCGGGTAAAGCGATCGTTTGACCAACGGCAAGACCCAGGCGCTCCGCCTGTCCGGCGCCGACCTCAAGAACATATTTGCCGTTGCCGTAAACCTTGGCTATTTGGTCGTCATTTTGATTTTGGGGGTGCGGCACTCCGGCTTCTATGGCGGTCATGAAGCCGTCTTCATCGAGAAAAACAAAATCAAGGTCAATAAGCATGTTTTTCATCCACATGGCTTGCGGGCCGTCGTAATCAAAAACAAAAAGCATGCCTTCGCCGGCCGGCAGTTCTTTTCTAAACATAAGTCCGCGCGCTCTTTCCTGCGGCGTCCTGGCCAACTCGACCTCGATTGCGGCCGCGGCCTCTGGCCGTAACTCCGCCCCCGAAGCTCTGCGGAGCGGGGTTGCGGCGTTGGGCATATGGAGGGTGATTTTTTCCATCGGCCGGCCTTGGATGCCTGTTGCCGCCAAAAAGAAAGCCAGCACTGCCGCGGTCAACAGGCCGCTGGCCACGTCGTCTATGACACAGCCGAAGCCGTGCGGCAGTTTTTCCAGCCGGCGGATGCCCAAGGGTTTCCAAACATCGAGGGCTCTGAACAATATGAAGGATGCCGCGAGGAAAACCGGTGTTTTAGGCAGAAAGGCCGCGGCCCAAAGGTATCCGGCAAATTCATCCACCACGATCCTGGAATCGTCTTTTTTGCGGTAATAATTTTCCGCCAGCGTTGCCGTAAACACCGCTCCAAGGGTTATGGCCATAAGCAGGGCCAGCTTCGCCGCGAGGGACGGGGTAGGCAGTAATATCCAAAAAATCAAGGCCAAGAAGCTTCCCCACAAACCGCAGCCCTTCCATCCTTTCTTCAGGGTGAGCGATACAATATTCCCTTTTTTCTTTTTATTAAGAAATTTTTCCGTAAAACGATAAAGCAGATGACTGCCGAAAAATCCGCTGGCCAGGAAGGCCGAAAATCTGACTGCGGTAAATTTAGTCTTTAAAAATTTGGTTTTCACAGAATTTTGACGATTTTATTGGGCGATTGCGAGCCTTTTATTATGCGCAGGCGCCCGGCATTTTGATTCAAGGCTTCAGCCAGGACATTGAGGGCGGCTTTGTTAGCCAAGCCGCGTTCAGCGGGAGCCCGCACCCAGATTTCGTAAGAGTCATCCGATTTTTTTGCGAACGTTGTAGATTTTGAGTCTGCGTGGACCTTAAGTTTAATCAACATTTATGCCTTTTGTCACTTAAACACTTCCATACCGGCGAATTGGCGCCGGAGCCGGAAGCCTTCCAGGGTTTGGCGGTCATCCTGGGACAGGCTGCCGGTTACGAGTTTCTGGACCAGCTTGCCGACGCCGGGTCCGAGCATAAAGCCCTGGCCGCAGAACCCCGCGGCAATTATAAATCCCTTGGGTTGCCCAGCCGCGTCCACAATGGGGAATCCGTCCGGTGTCATAGGGTAGAGCCCGCGCCAGACGCGCCTGACTTTGATGTTGGCCAGCCTGGGAATCAGGGCGATCATTCTTTCGGCGATCAAAGGCAAGAATAAAGAAGTTGACCTTCTATCAGTGCCTATGATAATCGGCTCCGGCGTCAGGCAGAAAACAATCTGGCCCTCATCGTTTTGGTAAAAGTAGATATTTTTTGATGATTTGCCCGGTCTCATGTCCACGACCATGGGAGCGAAGAATTTTTCAACAGGTTCCGTTATTCCTCCCTCGTGAGAATCGCAGACTACCGGTAGGTTCACGCCGGCCATGGCGCCGATTTGCGCGGCTCCGGCCCCGGCCGCGTTGACCACAAAAGGGGCCTGGTAAGTGTCCTTGTTTGTTTTGACTCCTTTGATCGAGCCGTTTTCGATAAGTATTTGGACGACTTTTTCATTAAAGCGGTAAGCCGCTCCAAGTTTTACGCTTTTTCTGAAAAACGCGTTGATCGCCAAAAGAGGCGAGGCGTTGCCGTCATGGGGGGAATAGGTGGCGCCGCGCAGATTTTCCGGGTTGATGCCCGGGACGATTTTGCGCACGGCGGCGCTGTCTATCCAATCTATATCAAGGCCGAATTTTTTTTGAACGGCCAATGTGTTTTTTAAAAGCGTTTCGTCACCTTCGCGGTAAGCCGGAAACGTGTAGCCGCCTTCCTGCCAGCCGATGTCATCGCCTTCCAATCGGCGCCAATCGCGGAAAATTGTGATGCTTTCAAGGCAAGTCTTTATTTTAGAGCCGTCGGAATGGGTGGCCCTGATGCCGCCGATAGCGGTTTTATTTTGACCTTGCCCCACGCTGGGCATTAAATCTATTACCAGGGTTTTCAGTTTCGCTTCGGCCAAAAACATGGCGCAGGGCACCCCCGTGCTTCCCGCTCCGATGACAATGACATCGAAATTTTTCATATTCCCTAATCCCCAATCCCCAATCCCTTTTTTATATTGGCGAACTGTCCTAGCGGAACCTCCATGACAAACGGGCGTAGTGTCGAGAGCGTTGTCTTATTCAAGGGGATGCCTTCGCTTTTGTACATGCCCAGAATCAGCGGCTCGCAGGTTCTGCCGCCGCATGCCCCCATGCCGGCGCGCGTTATGGCTTTAAGTTGATTAAAATCGGTCACCCCGCTTTTGACGGCTTCTTTTATTTTTTCAGCCGTCACCCGTTCACATCGGCAGACAATATTCTGAGAAGGGGTCAGGTCTTCATTTGTCATTTGCGGCAATGGGGTCAGGTCTTCATTTGTCACTTGTCCCGGACATGTGACGAATGAAGACCTGACCCCATTGCCTTGGAGCCTGATGCCGGCCACTTGCGGGGCCAGAGCCGCCGGGATCTTCAAGCTGACAAGCAGGGTCCGGTTGATTTTAAAATCACGGATAGCAGCGACGGGAAATTGGCCCAAAGTTTCTCCTGTCGCGCTGACAATCGTTACCTCTTGCCCTGGCGCGAGAAGATCGTTGCCGATCTCGAAAGCGATGGTGACGAGGGGATTGTCTTTGTCTTTGCGGTAATCAACAAGAGTGATAGCCAATCCCGGACACGTGGCCACGCATTTGGCGCAGCCGGTGCATTCGCCTTCAAATCGGGGTAGGGCTGTCAACTGGTCTTCGGTCAGGCGGATGCTGTGTTTGGGGCAGGCCGATACGCAGGGGTCGCACGGAATTTCCTGAAAGCAATGAAAAATAGGCCGGACATTCGCTTTTCTTCCAGCGCTTTTGTGTAACTGCTCACCTCCGTCATTCCCGCGAAAGCGGGAATCCAGGTTATCGGCGGGCTGGACCCCCGCTTGAGCGGGGGTGACGTGAGTAGTTACGCATTGGTTTGAAATTTTACCTGGTTTGGCTTTAAGCACTTTCATTTTTTCTTCCCATTGCGGGTTGATGGCGCCGCAATTTAAACCCAGGCTGGCCGCGATTTTTAATCCGGTTATTTTTCCGCTGAAAATCGCAGCCGAAGCTTCGGCGATTTCTTCGGCATCGCCGGCCACAAAGGCTTTCATGCCGAAGCTGACTGCCTGGCGGTAAAGCTCGTCAATGGGATTTAAGCCTACGGCCACCAAGACGGTATCCACCGCGAATGTTTTTTCCGTGCCGGGTTTGGGTTTGAAGTTATCGGTGACTTCGGCAATGGTTATTGATTCGGCTTTGCCGTTCCCCTCGACCCCAATGACCGCGTGGGAACAATAAATCGGAACGCCCAGTCTTTGCAGTTTATCGGCGTGGACCTTGTAGCCGCCGACCTGGGGGAGAACTTCGATGAGGCCGACGACCTCGATGCCGGCCTGAAGCGCGTGGTATCCGGCGATCAGCCCCACATTGCCGCCGCCGATGATAAAAAGCCGCCGGCTTGGCTTGACCAAATCCCGGTTTACCAGCGTTTGAAAGGCGCCTGCGCCATAAACGCCGGGCAGGGTATTTCCGGGAAAAACAAGGGAGCGTTCCCTGGCCCCGGCTGCGACCAAGACAGTTTTGGGTTCCACCAAAACGTATTCTTTGCCCTTGAGCACCCCTGCTTTTTTATCGGAGAAGACGCCGATGGCGACTGAATTCAACCATGTTTCAACCGACGGGATATTGCCGATTTCTTTTTCCAGTTCGGAGGCGATTCCAATGCCCCTCATGCCGGCATAACAGTCCGCCGACGAGCCGAAAAATTTATGGGTTTGTAAAACGAGCTTGCCGCCGGGCCGGTGCTTATCGTCAACAAGGAGAACCTTGGCGCCTAGTTTGCCGAGTTCGATGGCGGCCATCATGCCGGCCGGTCCCGCGCCCACGATAAAAACATCGGGCTTGACAACATTTACTTCGCCGGCGGCCGGTAGATTTTCAAGTTCCGGCAAAGAGGGCAGTTTCTCCAGGCTTTCCACGCGCATACCCTCGTTTACGGCCGTGACGCAGGATTTGACCGGCAAGCCGTCGGCTATGACCGAGCATTGACTACATTGCCCGTTGGCGCAGAAAATGCCCTGGGGGCTTTTGTCTTTTGAGTGATGTCCGAAGACAGCGATGCCATTGGCAAATAGGGCCGACGAAATCACTTCACCCCGGCGCGCTTTAAAAAGCTTGCCGTTGAAGAAAAACGTGATTTCTTCACCGGTTTCAACCGGCAGAATCGGATGTTTTGTTATGCGCATTTATTATTTTTATTATAGCTTCTAAGCCCAACAAATCCCTTCTTGATTTTTTACCGCTTAAGACCGCGGATTGAGGTTAAGCAGGCAAGGGGCGGCGGAGCAGGCGAAAAATGTTTTAATAAAATAGTGAAAATTCGTGACGTTATTAAGATGATAGAAGCGGACGGTTGGTTTCAGATCGAATGCAAGGGAAGCCATCGTCAATATAAGCATCCGACGAAAAAAGGCCGTGTTACCATTGCGGGGCATCCTGGCGATGATTTGGCGGCGGGAACCCTAAACAGCGTTCTTAAACAATCCGGTTTGAAGGAGGCCAAATAAGATGTATCGTTTTCTTGTAGTAATTGAAAAGGCGGCAGCTAATTATTCCGCCTACTCCCCTGATCTTCCCGGCTGCGTGGCCACTGGCGCCACGCGCGAAGAAGCGGAGTCCAATATGCACGAGGCGATCGAGATGCATGTGCGCGGGCTTGTGCAAGATAGCCTGCCCATTCCCCAGGCCTTTTCTTTCGCGGAATATATTGGAATCAACCCCAGCACCCTTCATTTAAATCCTCCCCCCGCCTCCTTCCCGTAAAGACCTGAGCATGCTTTAGATTTCCGAACTCTCAGATTTGGCGACGGCGCTTTGGCCGCCCATACCGCGGTGCGCACACTTGCCAAAAAAGCCGACGCCTGTTACGCTGGCAGTTTGCTAAAAGGAAAAGACGCTTTTAGGGTAACGCGGCCAGAATTTTGCGGCGGGCATGACGCGGATATTGTCTTTTGCGAAATTTTACCCGAAGAAAAAGTAATTTGCAATAAGTTTTCTCTTAGGAGAAAAGTTATCATTTTGCTCCCAATCTAGCCGAATACCCCGGCGGGGGAGGAGCATTTCCAAAAAAGCCCGGAAGGGGGCATTTGTTGAATCTCTGAAGTTTAGGTTTTTGCGATGCGTTTGCGGCAGATGTAGAATGGGTGGGATATTCCGGAGGATTGATTTATGGCAATTAAAATAACTGGAAGCTCTCTTACCATTGAGAATGTGGTGAGCGTTGCTCGCCACGGGGAAAAAATTATCCTGGCTCCAGCGGCTTTGGGCCGCATCAAGAAATGCCGGGCCATGCTTAATAAAAAAATCGCCAAGCGCGAAATCATGTATGGAATCAATACCGGCATCGGGGAATTTTCCGAAATTGTTTTAAACGACGGCCAAGTTAAGCAATTCCAGCGCTATTTGATTTACAATCACGCGGCTGGTTTTGGTAAGCCGTGTCCCATTGAGCACGTGCGCGCCGCAATGTTGAGCCGGGTGAATGTGCACGCTAAAGGCTATTCCGCCTGCCGGCCCCAGATCACCCAAACATACGTGGAAATGCTCAATAAAGGCGTTACTCCGGTCGTTTGCGAAAAGGGAAGCGTGGGAGCCTGCGGGGACCTGGCTCCCATGAGCCAGATCGCCTTGTCTCTTCTAGGCGAGGGGGAATGTTTTTACAAGGGAAGGGTCATGCCGTGTGCCGTTGCCATGAAAAAAGCCGGCATCCCGATTCCCGGACTTGAGGCGCGCGACGGTTTGGCGGCCATCAATGGCTCAAATTTAATCACGGGCATAGGATGTCTTGAGCTTTATGACGCCGAGCGCTGGATCAAGCAGGCGGAAATCGCCGCGGCCATGAGCCTTGAGGCGCTCAAGGCCAATATGAAGCCTTATGATAGGCGTCTCCATGAATTACGCGGATTTAAAGGAGCCGTAACGTCGGCGGACAATATCCGCTCGGTGATCGCGGGCTCCGATTTGGTTACCGGAAAGTTGAAAGTGAAAGTGCAGGACGCCTATTCCATGCGTTCAACCCCGCAGGTGATCGGCGCATTGCGCGATCATCTGGCTTATGCCCGGCGCCAGATGGAGATCGAGCTTAACGGCGTGGCTGACAATCCGATTTTTATGGCGGACAGCGACACGGTCTTGACCGGCGCCAATTTTCAGGGAACCCCAGTCAGTATGCCCCTGGATATGCTCGGCGCCGGCCTTACCATGGTTTGCGTGCTTTCCGAAAGGCGACTTAACCGCCTTTTGAACCCTGCTTTAAGCGTCGGGCTTCCGGCCTTTCTAACCAAAGGGGCCGGGATGTTCTCCGGCTTGATGTTAAGCCAATATACCGCCGACGCCTTAATCGTGGAACAGCGTATCTTAAGCGCGCCGTCCTGCATCCAATCCATACCCGCGGCGGCAGATCAGGAGGATTTTGTCAGCATGGGCATGAACGCAGCGTTAAAAACACGTCAAATTCTTGACAATGCCCAAGCCGTGCTCGGCATTGAGTTTGCGGCAGCGGCCCAGGCTTTGGATTTTCGGAATTTCCAATTCGGCGAAGGCACTGCCGCGGCCCATGCCGCGGTGCGCCGGGTGGTCAAGCATCTTGAAGAAGACAGGCCGCTTTTTAAAGATCATAACGCCATCGCCGCCGCGGTCGGACGATGCGAGATTCTCGACGCTGTTCAAAGCAAGATCGGGGAGCTAAAAAGCTCTTGGGACGCTCCTTAAAACTATTATCGCCCGAATTTAACGCCCAGGGAAATCCGGTGGCTGACTCCCAGGTCTCCGTATGGGGAGAGAACGTAATCAAAGCTCATTTTTTCTATTTTTAGTCCAAAGCCGGCGGTAATTGCCGAAACCGCGCCCAAGCTTTTAATGTTTGTGGTTTTTGCTCCCAGCCGAAAGGCAATAACGTCTTTGTAAAGATACTCTCCTCCAATGTGCAGGCTTGGATCATAGTCAAACGGAAGATTGATATCGGAGCAGAGCATTAAATTTTGCCGGAGCATGTATGACGCGCCGATCCTCAATGACATCGGCAGGCTGAATTTTTCATGGAAACCCATAGCCGGTCCTATATTGCGGATGGTTATTCCCGCGCCGATCTTGTCCAGGCGGTAAAGCGCCCCCAAATCAATCCCAAAACCGCCGGCTGACTCAGTTTCAATTTCCTGGCGGATGGTTTTAATAGTGCCGCCGAGGGAAACGTTCTCCATAAGCCGGCGGCCGTAAGAAACTCCAACCGCCGTGTCCCGGGCCGTGTAATCAGAGGCAGGATTTCCCGAAGCGTCAAAGCCTTTCATCTTGTCCATTCCCAAATATGTCACGGAAAACCCAAGGGAGCCTTTTAGTTTGGGGATGTTTTTGCTGACCCCGGCAAAGCCGTAATAAATGTCTTCAAAAAGCGCGGCCGCCGTTAAAGTGGTTTCCAATGAATCGAGGTTTGCCAGTCCGGCCGGATTCCAATAAAGCGCGTTTGCGTCGTCAGCCACCCCGACGAAGCTCTCGCCCAGGGCCGTGGGCCTGGCCCCTATGGCGATTTTGAGAAACGGCGCGGCGGTCGTGCCTTCATGGCCGGCATAAAGCGCTGCTTGGCTTAGGGCGACAAAAACTGCCAGAAAGAAAAACACTTTTTTTGACATATTCCCTCCCCTCCCTATCTTATAAGCCCGAACTTGCCGGCTGCCTTGCCGCCGCTCGCGTCGGTGACAAGGTAGATATAAATTCCGCCGGCCACGGCTTTGCCGCTTTCATTGGCCAGCATCCAGTCATAAGCGGCGCTGGCGATGTTTTCCTTTTCAAAAACAAGCTCGCCGGCCACGTTGAATATTTTTATCGTCACGTTGTTGCCGGTAAGGCCGGCAAAAGTGGCCCGGTCATGGCCCTGATGCGTTTTCACCGGGCTGGGAAAGACTTTAACATCGGCCAGGCTGGTCCCGGCCGGAGAAACCAGGGCAAAAGTGGAAAAGTGCCTTACATTAGTGATGGCCTGATTATTGGTTTTGTCAATGGTGACATTGTCTTCTTTTTTCCATATTCCGGCAGAGTCGTTATAGTACCAGACCTGAAGGTCGTCTTCCTTGAGGCTTGTCCCGTCCACGATTCCATCGCTGTTCGCGTCCTGATAAGGAATGGTAATCTGGGCATCCTGGTTCAAGGTTTTCTGGCCGCTTTCCAAGGAGATGTCGCGCGCCTTGACCACTTTGGCCAGACTGCCGATCGGCTGTGAAGAAAGCGAAGGGTCAATTTTAATATTGACGTAATCAGCCGCCTGGTTTAAGGCGCCGGTGGCGATTCTAACCTCGGTCAAAGAGTCATCCTCAAAGCCGCCCGCTGAGACGACATTTTCTTTTTCGTTTCTAACCCTTTCTTTCTTTAAATGAATTCCGCCGGCAATTGTTTCTTCCACGTCTTTATCCACGCTGTTTAAAGATATGGTGATGCTCAAGGGGGCCGGATCAGGGTTGTTGCTTTTATCGTAAGCCATGGCCCTCAAGTCATAATTGCCGTCAGTCAGGGCGTTTCCCAAACTGTCTTTTAAATCCCAATGGAGAAAATATGGCCAGGTTGTGTCAGGATTGGGATGCCTGGCATCAGCCGCGGGCACGCTTTCCCAGTCCTCGAGATGGGAGGCCTTGTACATGAATTTGACTTTAGTGACATTCAAGGGCTCCTGGACAGCCTCGGCAACAATAGTAAGCCTGTTGCCGGAAACCTTTTTGCCTGTCTGGGGAACTTTTATCGCGGCCTTGACGCCGGAAACGCTCTCCGAGATAGCGGCGCTGACAATGTTATTGGTGTCAAGGTTTTCTACTCCCAAGGTGTTCACCGGTCTTACAGAAAAATAATAACTCTGGGAGCGGTTCAAGGCCGGGCTTGTCCAGGAGCGGCCAGGATGGCTGAGCGTATCCTTTATTGAGGCGTACAATGTCTGGTAATCCAGGGTGCCGGCCGCGTAATAGATGCGGTAGTAGGAAACATCGTTTGACACGGACGGGGTCCAGGATAAAAAGACCTTTAAGTTGTCCAAAGGCATGGCCGCAAGATCAGAGACTGGCTCCGGCGGGGTGTTGGCCAGGGCCAAGGCAAAATTGACCGAAGTTGCCTGGTTGTCCAAAACAGCCACGTTGGACGTCACCTTGGTCACGTAGCCAACCGCGCTTGCCTCCAGATTGTATGTGCCGGTTGAGGCGATGAATCTGTATGCTCCGATAGCGTTTGCCAGCGTGATTTCAACAACTGCTGAACCCAATTTTATGGTGGCGTTTGGAATAGGAGTCACCCCATCGGCCTTGGTGACCAGTCCGGAAATGACGCCTTTGCCCGTGGCCGGCGAGAGGGAGAAATCCTTGTATTTCGTCTGCTCCGGCAGGATGGAAACCGCGGTTGACGAAGAGAAAAAACCGGAGGCTGTCACTTCCAGCGTATAAGCGCCCGAGGCAACCGCGAGAACATAATCGCCGGCGATATTGGTCGCGGCGCTGTTGATGGTGGCGGCGCCCTGTTTTGCGGCCACCGCCGCGCCCTGAACGGCTTTGCCGTCGGCCTTGGAAATAACCCGGCCCCGAATCCATCCGGCCGCGATTTCCTCTTTTACTGATACCGGGCCGTAAACATTGTTGCTTTCGCTGCTTTCGGTTATGTCGTTGTCCGAGTCAATCTGGGCGTAAAGGTTGTACTGGCCCCCTTCATAAAGGAAGCTTGTGGTAAATTGGGCTGTTGCGCCGGCGCCCAAAGAGCTCTGGGACCAGTAGACGTCGCCCACTTGCACCAAAGCCGGCGCTTGGGAGAGATTTTTGTAGAAATCCACCCAGAAAGTCCCGTTGGCGCTGGATGCGCCCTGGTTTTTGACCTTTATGACAACATTGACGGTTTGATTGATGGTCGGAGTGGAACA
>JACQWW010000274.1 GCA_016209025.1 Elusimicrobiota bacterium
CAACGGTCGGATTGCATGAATTAACCTTATTGAAATACATGTCCACGCATCTGACCGTGGCGTAAACCGTATTGCCGGCTGTCAAAACATCAGGCATTGCCGCGCTTTTGCCGCCGGTTGTCCTGGAAACAGAATAAGCCACGCCGCCGGAATAGCCGGCTTTAACTTCTTCGCCAGGCATTAGAAGCTGGAGCTTGACCGGCGTTGCCGGATTGATGGTGATATTGGTTGTTCCCGGAGCCAAACCTTCTTCGTAATTCGTGAAATCACTAGTCGCGGTCCTGGCCCAAACCGTCTGAGTCGAGGCCTGATACATGGTCAGATAAAACTGGGTCGTGCCGCTATTTAAAGTTATGGTAGCGGTTTCTGCGTCATAAGGGTCCGAGGTCACAAGATAAACCGCGGGCTGTTCGGAAATGGTTTCGTAGCTGTAAGGATTGAAATATTGGTCCGCGGCATGGACCGTGACCGTGGTGATGTTTCCGGCAATCGTGCCGGTGATGGGATTACCTGTTTTGCCGGTGGAGGAGCCCGGCTCGGAAGACTCATTAGGCAGAAGAACCAGGAGTTTTTTAGGGCTTGACTGGGTCCTGGCTTGAACCGGAAGATTAACCAGATCGTTCCAATTGCCGGACTCGTCGCCCGCGCCGGCCGCGGTCACAGTGCGGTTGCCCTTTGATTTTAAGGTGATGTTATAGGTCTGCTCGCCTCCGGTAAGAGTCCTATCGGCATAGTCGCTTTCCGTCGTATCATAAAGGTCGTCGGGCGTTTTGATGCTGAAAACCGGCTCGCTGGAAACCGTCACCTTGTTGTAATATTGGTCGGTTGCCATGACCTTAACCTGAAAGGATGTTCCGGCTGTTTTTGTGGCAATGCTGACGTTGGTCCAACGGCCCAGGCCGTCGGTGGTCGAGCAATTGCCGGCGGTTGTCACACAGCCGGCTCTTATTTCTTGTTTTTCCGCATCCAAAATCAACAATCGGTTGGCCGGGGCAGTTGTCACGGTAATCGAAAGGGGGTGCAAAATATTGCTGTTGATTCCTGTCTGCTCGCTGGGCAGCATTTGATAAACATTAATGGAGCGGGGATCGCTGTTAATTGAAAGAGGCGAGGTGCCTGCCCGGCGCAATTTCAAACCAGGAATATTGACCGCCTGGCCCGAGGTAAGCGTGGTGTCGGCCGGCAGGCCGTTTTCCCCTCCGCCAATTGTCTCCGGTGGGGTTGTATCAAGCATCTGAAAACGCACTGTGCCGTTATAGTTGGCGACAATGTTGTGCAGATTGTCATGGGCGTAAACATTGACCTGATGGGCGGTGCCGGCCGTGTAAGGCGGCGAGTCGTTCAAGGTAACGAGGAAATGATCCGCGTCCGACACGATCAAAACCTGGGTCGGGGTAGCCTGGGTGGTGGTATTACCGGCCCGGTCCGTAACCCTGGTCTGAATTTGATGGGTTTTGCCCCGGCGCCAACAGCTGCCTGCGATCCGCTCAGTGTCATTGTCGCATTTGAGCTGGTTATCGTCCCAGGTTGAACCGGAAACAATAGTGGCGGTTGGCTCAACGAGCGTATACCAAAGCTGGCTGACAGGCGGGTCGCTGGACCCATGAAGCACCCAGGTGGATTGGCTGACGCAGTAAGGACTTTGGTTGACGCACCACCAATAATCCTCATTGCCGGCATTGATGCTGGTCGGAGTATTGTCTAAACGAACCGAAAGCTCGATTTTGCCCGGCTGGATGATTCCCGAGGCATTGGAGCCGCCACCCCAGGGATCAGGCGTGGGCTCGGGATCATTGACCGTCACGCGGATGGCAATGGTGTCAAGCTCATCGGCCGCGTCAGGGTTATTGAGGGTGGCGGTAGGATAGGTGGTGTCAATCAAGAATTCCCTCATCGACTTGGATCCCTGATTTTCAATGTTGCCGACTTTATCCTGGCCAATGACCTTGGTCCGGTAGTAATAGCCGTTTTTGAGTTTGGCGCTAGGACTGACGATGTTAAAAACCCAGCTCGTGTTGGCTGTCCAGGCGCCTGATGCCGGCTCAACATCGGCGGTAAAAGATGAATCCGCCAAGTTGTACCACTTGGGGCATCCGGCGGTCGTGTCAGGGTCTTCGCAGATGTTGACCCGGACGGCCCAAGGCTCGCCGTCTATTGCGTCGTGGTCGTTTAACCCGGCGGTTGCATCGCTGGCGGTTCCGGAAATAGGGAAGGGATCGGTTACAATGTCTTTTTTATAATCGCGGGAACCGTCCCAATTGGTTCCCAAAGGCCCGGGGTTGGAAACATCCGACACGGGCGGCAGTTTGTCAAAGGCAAAAGTTCTTGTCGTATAGTTGTTTTCATAATTTGACGGACTGACTGGATCCCGGGCTTTGAGGGCAATCTGATAGCGATTGCCGCTGGTCCAGGCTGTGCCGTCTTGGAACTTGGCATGGGTATAAAACCAGGTATAACTCGAGGCGAATGTTTGAATATTAGCCGGGTCAAGCGCGAAAAACCCGCCCCCTGTCCAGTTGCCGGCGATTTTAGACCAGTATTGCCCGGTATCGCCATCTTTGATTCGCAGTTGTAGCGCGTCATTTACGCTTCCCGGATCAATCAGGCCGTTGGTGTCCGCGCCGGTGCCGGCCAAAACCGCATAAGCCGTAAGCGTCGAGCCCTCGACCGCGTTGGTGGTGATGGTGACTGGCGCGGTAATATCAAACTTGAACGTGGCCGTGGAATAAACGGAAGAATAAACACCGGCTTCGTCGACCGCCTTGGCCTCAAGAATCCAGTTTTGATTGCCCATTTCGTATGTGCTGTCATCAAAATCAGGAAGATAGCCGGTTGTCCAATTCATGAGTCCGCCGGCTGCTGACGAGCCCTTGGCCAGATGCCATTGAGAGGCTGTCCCGTTAAAATAATCAACGCCGCCTGATTTATACCAGTATTGATCCGGGCTCTTTAGCCGGTAATAAACCGCCTTGACATTATTGGCGTCATTGCCTGTGCCGCCGATTTCCAGCAGACTGCTGTAAACCTTGACCGAGGCCGTGGTCGGCGTAGAGATGCTGACCAAGGGCCCGGTCGTGTCCCAGACAAAATAAACAGAATCAGCCAGGGACGTCTGGGTGTTTTTCGCCACATCATAGGCTCTCGAATAAAGAGTATAGTTGCCGGCCGCCAAATTGGAGGCGCCGGGCAGGCCGGTATTTTTCGTCCACTCGGTTCCGCTCCAGCTCGTGGAAAGCCAATCAGCTTCATTGGGGGGAGCAGCGTGCGACGCAACGGTCCAGCCGCCTTCCGGCTTCCACCAATAATCGTTTGACCCGGGATTGTTGGGGTCAGAGCCTTTGATCGCTGCCTGAACCCCCCCGCCGGCGGAAATCCCCGATTCATTGGGCGCATAATCCTCGGCGGTTCCGGTAATCTGGGTTAACGAAGAAAGATAAGCGCCATTGGCAGGCAATTTCACGCTTGAGGTCGGTTTAGTAATGTCATAGGTGAACAGAATAAATCCTGTCTGGTTTTTCTTGCTTTCCTGGTCAATGGCTCTTGCCTTGACCTCGTATTTATAATGATCTTGAAGCGAAACCATGGGACGGGTCCAGTTGTAATTGGGCGCCTCACCGGCGAGAGTCGCGGTAAGCCAGTACTGGCTCGGGCAGCCCTCGACCCCGCCGCCGTCATCAGCCACGCTTTGGATGGTGAATGCCGTGGCCGTCGAGCTCCAGCAAAGCTGGGAGGCTTGTTCCCTAACGGCAATACTGGCTGAAACGACCATAAATTGATCGCTGGCTGTGCCGGAAATATTCGAGATGATGCCGGCCTTGTATTTGCCGCCGTCTACCGGAAGGGAAATGCCGACCCCGGGAATGCCGGATGTGTCGTAAGTAAAATCCCTGGTGATAATTGTTGCCGTGTTGCCGGCATTATCCTTGACCCTGACCTTGACCCGGTAGCTCTGGCCGCTGGTCCAGGTGGGCGTTGAGGTGAATGTCCAATTGATTTTAAGCGGGGACCCGCCCTCAGGACCGGTTGAAGCCTTGATCCAACAGCCGCCGGTTGTGTCATCGAGACAATTGTCGTCGGTCACGCTGGTAAAGTTGGACCCGTTCCACCAGCCGTCCGGGCCGCCCTTTGGATTTCTGATGGCGACCTCCACGCTGTAAACCTTGGAACGTCTGGCATTTTCGCCGTCTGAAGCAGTGCCGGTGATGTTGCCGGGAAAAGTTCCGGCATCCTCAAAGGCGGTGTCAGGCTCGGTCATGGCCGTGGTCGGCAGGGCCGAGTCATAAGTAAAATAGCGCGTTGTCTGCTGGCCGAGGTTCGCATTGGGAGATGTTTGATCCTTGGCCCGGATATGCAGGTCATAACGGATATTGTCGCACCAATCGCCGCCGCAGGAAGTCGGCTTTGGGAACGACCAATTAACTGAGCCCGAGTTCCAGCCAGAGCTTGATATCCAGGCAGCCTCGCAATCATTAGAGGTGGTTGTCCAAGACGATCCGGTCCAGCAGGTGCTGTTTTGAGACTCCTTAATCCTAAGCTGGGCCTCGCTGACTTTGGCATAAGCATGCGTGGGCACTTCCGTCGCCGTCCCCAAAATGTTGTTTAAGGCAAAGGCCGGCGAATAAAATAAACCGTCATTGGCCGGAGTGGTTACTAAAGCGGTCGGCGGCTGGGTATCATAAAGCCACTGGGCGCTGCTTAAAGCAACGTCGTTTTGCACGTTGCCGGCCACGTCCCTGCCGCGCACGTCAATAGCCGCCACCTGGCCAGAGGCGCCCCAATTAGATGGCAGGTTGACATAACTCCAAGTCGATGAAAGGGTTCCCGAAGCCGCGGCCAGGACAAAAATTTCCGTGCTTGAGGCCAGCCAGCTTGAACCGTTCCAATAGGATGTTCCGGTGCTGATGCGCAGGACCGCCTGATAAACGCCGGAAAATTCATCGCTGATGGTTCCCGAGGCAATGGCCAGGTTATTTCTTTGAGTTGTATTGTAAGGAAACGTCAGAGCAGCCGAACCGGAAGAATTGTCAATGTAAAAAATGGCGGAGGAAACGCCGACATTAAAAACGCTTTGAATATTGCCGGCCTGCGGCAAGGCGGCATCGCCGGACCCGGGCAAGGCCGCATCGCCGGAGCGGCCAAGCACAAGGTAGCGCACTCCGGACGGGGCATTGGCTCCGGTGGGAACGCCGGTATAACTCCACGTTCCTGAACTCGATCCGGTAAAAACAGCATTGACCCAGCGCGGATGGCAGCCAGCCGCAAACCAGGATCCGTCCCAGCATTGAAGCGTATCCTGCCTTTGAATGGCGACCTGGACATGGGTTGAATAACGGATGCCCGCCTGATAGGGGTCAACCGTATCGCCTGTGCCGTCATTGGCTGTGCCTTGGATGGCCGGGAAATACTTCCATCCGGAATCCTTGGCCGGCTGGCTGAAAGCAGCGGTCGGCGAGGAAAAATCCATGGTGAAAATAGGGCCAGCTTCATCGGCTTCCTGATTGCCGGCCGCGTCTTTGGCCCGCACGCTCAAGCGATATTTGCGGCCGCTGGTCCAACCCCAGATGGGATAATCCCAGGTTCCGGAAACGCCGCCGCTGTAATTGACCGCCACCCAGGAAGACGCGGTAACATCAAAACCATCGCCGTCCCAATATGTATCCTGTTCCCCGCCTTCTTGATTGTCATTGCCGAAATTCCTGACCTCTATCTCAACCAAGCTGATATCGCTGACGAGATTATTATCAGCCGCGGTTCCGGCAAGCTGTCCCGCCTGACGATAAAATGATCCGCTTGAAATAGAAGTGATGTAAGAGGCCGGGGCCACTGAATCATAGGTGAACGACACTGAGGAAACAACCGCGCCAAAGGTGGAAAAGTAAACCTGCACGTTATTGGCCGTGTCCGAGGCCCGGGCCGTGATAAAGTAGCGGGCCACGCCGCCCAAGGCCCAGTTGACGCCTCCCACCTGCCAGGAGTTCACGGTGCCGGTGGCCGGGAACCAGGCGGCGGAGGGGACATCGCAGTCAGCTGTGAAATTATTGGCGCTGCGGTTGAAACAGTCAGTGCCGCCGCCGCCTGATTTGTCAATTAAGACAAAGACGGTGGCGGCCTGGGTGAGTAAGCCGTCGTCAGTGGAACTGCCGGTGATGTTAATGGCTTGGTTGGTGGAATAGCCCACGCTGGGGAAGGTGATGGTGGCCGTGGGTTTGACCGCATCATAGAAGAAAGTGAAGTTCTGGATTCTCTCTTTAACCGGGGATGATTGGTCCCAGGAGCGGATTCTCATGAAATAAGTCGTGCCGTGGACCAGGGCATTGGGGATGACCGCGTTATTGGGGTCCCACTGCCATTGGTCGGGATTACCTTCGGTCCAGGCCGAGGTGGCGAAGTAGACCCCGTCGCCGAAGGACGCGGTGAAGGCTAAGCCGTTCCACCAAGTGGCGCCTGCTCCGGTCGGGGAAGAAGAAAGGGCTACCGTCATAGTGGAGATGTCGGCCGGGGAATCCGTGATGGTGCCGGAGATGACGGTAAAATCAGGGTTGACGTAGAAAGGGCCGATCACTGGATTGGTTGAGACGAAATTTGAGACCGTGGTAGTCGGGGCATTAAGATCAAAGGTGATGGTTCGAGAATCAATGCCAACATCAACAGTGCTTTCCACATTGCCGGCATTGTC
>JACQWW010000267.1 GCA_016209025.1 Elusimicrobiota bacterium
GTGCCGGCCGCCTTGGCAATGCCCAGGGCCAGGTGGCCCGCGCCGCGGCCCATGGCCACGACAAAAAACCAGCGGCTGGTGGTTTTGGCATCTTCCATGATATTGGACACCAAAACAGCGCCCACGTGCTGGGCTGTTTCAAAGCCGAAGCTCGGCATGTTCCCCGGCAGGGGCAGGTCATTGTCAATGGTTTTGGGAACATGGACGATTTTTAAGGCCCCGTCCGCTGTCCGGTCGAATATATTAGCAACGGCAAGGGTTCCTTCCCCGCCGATCATAATGAGATAACCGATATCCAATTTTTTGAGACACTCAAGAACTTTCTTGGTGGTTTCTTCGTTTTTAGTGGGGTTGACCCTTGAGGTGCGCAGGATGGAACCCCCCTGAAGGTGGATGCGGCTGACGGTTTCGATATCCAGCTTCATGACGCGGCTGGCGTCGCCGTCCACAAGGTATTTAAAGCCATCCCTGATGCCGATGACTTCCTTGCCGCGATTAACAGCTTCAATAGTCGCGGCCGCAATGACGCCGTTGATGCCCGGGGCCGGGCCCCCCCCTACGACAAGACCGACTTTGCCAGCCATGTAATTAATTTTGAATTTTGAATTTTGAATTTTGAATTGGGTCTGAAAGAACTTTCTTTACTCTTTCAAAAGCCCAATCAAGCTCTTTTTTCGTGATATTTAAGGGCGGAGCCAGCCGGATAACGTGTTCGTGGGTTTCCTTGCAGAGAACGCCTTCTTCCATGAGCTTTTCGCAGAATTTTCTGGCGCCGCCGGCCGACGCATGAAGGTCAATGCCCACGATCAGGCCCCGGCCGCGAATTTCTTTTATGTGCGGGCTTTTAAGGGTTCGCAGTTTGACCATAAGATAAGCGCCTGATTCCTCGGCTTTTTGGCAGAGTCTCTCCTCAATAATGACTTTCAAGGCTGTCCGGGCCACGGCACAAGCCAGAGGATTGCCGCCAAAGGTGCTGCCGTGGTCGCCGGGCTTGTAAAGGCCCATAATTTCATTGTTAGCCAGAACCGCGGAAATGGGCAGGACCCCGGCGCCAAGGGCTTTGCCGAGAATCAAAACATCCGGCTTGACGCCCTCGTGCTCGAAGGCGAACATTTTGCCGGTTCGGCCGAGTCCTGTTTGAATTTCATCGAGCATGAGCAAAATGCCCGCTTCTTTGCAGATTGCCCGGACCTCCTTGAAATATCCGGGACGCGGCATTAGAATGCCGGCCTCGCACTGGCTGGGTTCGACCAAAAAGGCCGCGGTGTTCGGCGTTATGGCGCGGCGCAGGGCCTCGGCGTCCCCGAAGGCTATGACCTTAAAGCCCGTGGTAAGCGGACCGAAGTCTTTGCGGTATTGTTCCTCGGTCGAAAAGCTGATGACTGTGATGGTGCGGCCGTGGAAATTATTGGCGGCCACGATAATC
The DNA here is from genome assembly GCA_016209025.1 of Elusimicrobiota bacterium. Taxonomy (GTDB): domain Bacteria; phylum Elusimicrobiota; class Elusimicrobia; order JACQPE01; family JACQPE01; genus JACQWW01. The sequence goes on from JACQWW010000267.1 coordinate 1,427, forward strand.
TCGGCCTTGTCCCGGGGGATGCCTTTTTTCAGATAACCCCATTTGCGCGCCGTTTTTACCGCAGTTTCCACTGCCTCGGCCCCGCTGTTCATGGGCAGGGCTTTGTCAAAGCCGGCCAAATCGCAAAGCTCTTTTAAAAACGGCCCCATCTGGTCATTGTGAAAAGCCCTTGAGGTCAAGGTCGCTTTTTTCGCCTGGCTTGCCAAAGCCTTGATGATTTTAGGGTGGCAGTGGCCTTGATTAAGCGCCGAATAAGCGCTTAACATATCCATATATTTTTTACCTTCCACATCCTTGACCCACACCCCTTTGGCCGTTGCGACCACAACCGGCAGGGGATGGTAATTATTGGCCCCGTATTTTTCAGCAAGCTCGATCAAAGGCCTGCTTTTTAACGCGAGAGGCCTTGAATTTGTTTTCAAGCTTTCGCCGGGACAAGCGGATTGCACGATTCCTCCTTTGCCAGCCAGTTTTTAATCAGGTCTTTAAGGGTCGGCGGCTGCTTTTCCGCCAGGCTGTAGTAAACATGCAGGTAAGGACGATCAAGCTTCATTAAGCGGCCCAGATCAACGGGCGTGCCGATTAAAATAAGGTCGCAAGGAGTGTCTAAAATGGCTTTTTTCAGCTCCTTGACCTGCTCTTTTCCGTAGCCCATGGCGGGCAGGATTTTTTGAAGATGCGGGTATTTCAGATAAATTTCCCTGAGCGATCCGGTGGCGTAGGGCCGCGGATCAACGATTTCAAGCGCCCCGAACTGGCTTGCCGCCACGGTGGCGGCGCCGTAGCCCATTTCTCCGTGCGTCAGCGTCGGGCCGTCCTCGATGACCAGGACGCGCTTGCCTCTGACCTTCTCAGGGTGGTCAACGGTAACCGGAGAATCAGTTTCGATCACAACGGCGTCCGGATTAAGCTTAAAGGCGTTTTCGCGCACCGTTTGAACGTCCCTTGGATTGGCGGTATCAACCTTGTTGATTATGACGATGTCGGCCATTATTAAGTTGGTTTCGCCGGGATAATACCGGCGTTCGTGTCCGGGCCTGTGCGGATCGGTAACCACGATGTGCAAATCGGGTTTATAAAACGGCAGATCGTTGTTGCCGCCGTCCCAAAGCACGACGTCGGCCTCTTTTTCGGCCTCCTCTAAAATTTTGCCGTAATCAACGCCGGCATAGACGATATTGCCTTCTTTAATGTGGTCTTCGTATTCCTCCATTTCTTCAATGGTGCATTGATGGTTTTCCATGTCATCGAGGGTCTGGTATCTTTGGCAGACCTGCTTTTCCAGATCGCCGTAAGGCATGGGGTGGCGGATAATGACGGTCTTTTTTCCAAGCTCCTTAAGGACGGAGGCGACCTTCCTGGACGTCTGGCTTTTACCGCAACCGGTTCTGACGGCGCAGACGGAAACGACTTTCTTTTTCGACGCGATCATCGTTGAGGCGGGCCCTAAAAGCTTGAAGTTTGCGCCGCAGGCCAGGACCAGCGCCGCTTTTTGCATGAGAGTTTCGTATGGGACGTCGCTGTAAGAAAAAACAGCCTCATCCGCCTTAAGTTCCTTGATAAGTTCGGGAAGATTCGTTTCCGGATAAATAGGAATGCCCTTGGGGTAAAGCTTGCCCGCCAGGGACGCCGGGTAAAAACGCCCGGCGATGTTGGGTATCTGTTCTGCGGTAAAGGCGACAACCTCGTATTCGGGATTGTTGCGGTAGTACACGTTGAAATTATGAAAATCCCGGCCTGCCGCGCCCATAATAATTACTTTTTTGGTTTTCATCTCGTTTTTACCTTCTTTTTAAATGGATTTGCCGGGAAAGAGGCTTCCCGGATAAAAAAGTATAGAAAAACAAAAAGCTATAAACCTTGTCCGTTCCAGAAATTCGGATGGGAATTCCCCGATTAACCCAACTGCACTTCGGGAAGCTGTGCATTGGGAAAAATACCGGACAGAAAAGTGCGGAATTTCCGATCCTATCGGTGGGAGATTGCTCCGTTCTGCGAAGCAGTCTCCCAGGGTAATCCGGCGCGAAGCGCCCCCCCGAGCTCTGGCGAGGGAGATTCCGCAACTTCAGAATCTGGGTATAATCGAGCTAAAACCCTGGCGATTTCTTTTAAAACGCGGTCAGTGGGATTGCGGCGGTTTTGAGATTGGAAAAAAAGTCGAATGTCAAGATGCAACCACACAACCCTTATGCACTGGCTCCCTGCGAAAGTATCTCCAACTTGCCGAACCATTCACCGAAATGTTTACACTTGGATTGAAGCGTAGAGAGGCCTATTTTTTCAGTTACCAACGGACCCGCGGAAGCCTTCATCCATTCATACTCCGGAATTTCTCTTGCAATGCGCTTCGACGGTGCGGTTAGATTGCCATCGTCAATATGTTCCGGCGATTGAAACCCTGAAGCCATTTCAACAAGACGTCTAATTGCCGCATCGTGTTCAAGATACTCCCGATCCAGTTTTTGCGGGTCCGCGAGCACCAACGCCTCGAACTCGTGAAGCTGAATGTACGGAATGAATCGGCAGTGCTGAATATCTTGGCCTACGGCTTTTTCCAGTGCCATCACGCGCTCGCGAGGATCGTTAATCCGGCGCGCGCCTTCGTAACCAGGAAAATCATTCGGCAATGCGTAGAGGTCGAACATAGTGGTGAAATAGGCGTCGGCGTTCTGGTCTTCCTTCATCCATAGGACGATGTCGTTTTTGGCTCGTGAGTAACTGTCGAGGCCGCCCCGGTACTTGATGCCGCGCTTTCGGCTTGTCATCACGCATCGGACATTGCCCCAAACGGAGCGCGCCGCCAATCGTGGCGCCAGAACCCGGTTGACGAAGGTCTCTTCCGTCTGGCCCTCAACGATAAAGTGAAGCCTCGCGCTCATGACGGCCGCCCTCCGATAACGTTCTTTTCCCACAATTCGGAGAGCGAATAATCCTTCAGCCAGTCTTCCAGGGCCCCGGCTTCCAGGCGTTTAAATTCGGATTCCCTGCCCTTGCGCTCGACGACCACTATGTCATTCGGCTCAAAGCAGTCTATAAGCGGCATGGATTGCGTGGCCATGATAACTTGCGTTTTAGTTGAGATGCTGCGAATGAGTCCGCCAACCACATTGATGGCATAAGGGTGCAAGCCCAATTCCGGTTCGTCGAGAATCAA
>JACQWW010000268.1 GCA_016209025.1 Elusimicrobiota bacterium
AATGACCCCATCTAGTTTTTCTCCCTAAATGGGAACAGTTTCTAGTTTTTTGAGGCGCGCTTCGTGGTTGTCGAGACGCTGTTCGTGATTGTCTTGTTTGTTTTCGATGGTTAAAACGCGGGGTTTGGAATCATCGCGCAGAGCCTTGATTTCTTGCACTATCCTTTCATCGCCATGGCGGATGTCCTTGGAGATTTCCTCGATGAGCAGATTGGTATTGTCTTGAAGTTTTTTGTCAAATCTTTTCGAGAGAGCTTTAAGGCCGGCTTTGTTTTCTACTCTGAGAACTTCCATGTCGGCTCTGGTTGCCAAAGCTTTCAGGCCAGCCTTGGCGGCCGGCTCTGAATCAAAATCTTTCTTTCGTTGTTGGCGCCTCCGTTCGGTCATATTCCGTTATTATAACAAAGGGAAAGTCACATAGGGTCAGGTCTTCATCCCGCCTAGGGCGGGATGAATGCCTGACCCTATTGTTAGCGCTGTTCCTTATTTTTTGGCCCATACCACCGGAATGTCTTGATGACTTTAAGGGCTTCTTGTTTCATACGTTCGACGCCCCGGCGGGCTTCTTCGTCTTTACTGGGAATAAAGCGGCTTGCCGTAGCAAAATCGTACGAATAAAATCTAATCAGAATGACGGCGGGAGTAGTTGCGTAGAAGATCATGTAGCAAAAGTTCCTTTCTTCAGGTATGTCAACGTCATCGCATCCGTAACAAAGCCTTTTTTTGTCCGCCTCGGTGTATTCGTTGTAGCCTTGCCTGATGGCGTAGGTGAAATCAATGCCGTTAATGGCCATCTTGCCTTTGGTTAGGCTTATGCTTGAGCCTTCAAGGCGATATTCTGGAGAAGGGCCGGCGATGAATTGGTTGTATTCTTTGACAACGTCGTGATCTAGGCTGATTCTAAGGTCTCCATTGACTCCTCTGTAGGCGTTTGGTCTTTCTTTAAGCACGTCAGGAGGCATGCTGAGCTGAATGTCGCTATCTATGGAAAAGGCTCCTTCGTAGGTTGATGGATGTTTCCAGAGTTTTTGTGAAAATTCCAAGAAAAAGTTGAATGTCTTGTTTTGGTAAAGAACATTATTATTGCCAATTGGAGTAAGATTCTGGAACTGCTCGGTTGTCCATGTTCTTTTTTTGCTTTTTCCTTTGCAAGATGGAAGAAATAGAAACGAGGCTAGAAATAATAAAAATGCGAAATATTTGTAGTTCATCGTCCACTGCCTCTGTCCGGCCAGTTTTGCTCAAGAAGGGGATCAACTCCGTATAGGCGGGAATTAACCCTGAGGCGTTGGCTGTTTTGGTATGTGTTGATTAAGGCGTTGTAAATTTTATGTCCGTTTTGTGCAGGATGTGCGAGCGGTTGTTGGGATTCGGCTATCCATCCGATTATGTCTTTCTCTGCATCGGCAAGTTGTCTAGGTGTTAAGGGTGTTTCATTATTTCTCATCCTCGGATTCCTTCCCTCGGTTAATTGTTCAAATTCCTCCGCGCTTCTTGGAGTTTTAGGGACTCTGTATAGGCCGTAATCTAGGTGGGGTTGAATGGTTCCGTTTCCGTCAACGACGCCGCCGCTGTAGCCGATGACCGCGCCCGCGGGAAGGTCCTGCCCTGGCGTCTGATCTCCAAAGTAGTTGAGGTGGGCATATATAACGAAGTAGTAGTAATTGTCATCTTCGTGCATGATCATGCGCAGACTGCCGAAGCCGTCGGAATCGGTTGTTTCGTAAATCAACGGGCCTGATCGGGGGCTGTGAACCTCGGTGCCCTCGGGAACGCCGATGTCCACATGCTGGTGGCTTCGCACAGCCGTTGATTCGGGGTCGGCCCGGCGGCCGCCTCGATCTCTTGGTTCTCCGGAAAGCGTCGTTACTCTGACCTGAGTACTGCTGCAGTTGGCTGTTTGTCCTCCGCAATAAACTTCAGCGGGGTTGATGGGCATGATATCCTGGCGGATTTCCCTCGGATGATTGACGGGCCGGGCGTGACCTTGGCTGACGATGTATTCAACGGGGATTTGTCTTTCGGGGTCCCAGCGTTGCGCTTGGGGTAATTCATTAAAACCCTCAAACGTCAAACCGGCAAATAGCCGGATTTGTTCGTAAGCGGCTTGATCATAGGGGGCAGGTACTTGGACAGGGTTTATCAACTGAGCGAGAGGGTTTTGATTGTCCGGCTGGTTGACGGGCTGGGCAGGAAGATCTGCGGTTCTCTGGGCTGCCTCAAAGTCTCTTTGAACCTCCCGGCTCATGATTTCAGCCCATTCTTGAGTGGTTTGGCGGAATGTTTCATGGTTAAAAGGTGGATTTTGTTGCAGGGAGGCGTTATCCTGGCTTTGCGATGGCTGATTGGTCTGTCGGCCTGTTATCTGGTCTTGGTTTGCTCTTCCTTGGGAAGAACGGTCAGACTCCTGGGACCTATGACGGCTTGGGGTTTCTGATTGATTGCTTATTTGAGCAGGCATGGCTTGGTGGCAGCCGGTAAAGTCATAGCAGGAATAATAAGAGTCCAGGTTTATTAGACCGTCATTGGATTGCCGTGGGCCGTAGTCTTGAGGCAGGCGGTAACAAGGACCTCCTGACTGACAGCGGTAAAACCCTTGGGGAAAATTGCCATTGATAAGGCTAAGGCAGGAGCCATCAAGCTCTCTTATGGGACAGCCTGAACCCCGGTAAGTTTGTCCTGAGGGAAGGGCTTGGCGATTCTCGATATAACCATGGAGGGATGAGAACCGGTCATCTTGAGGAGGCGAGATAAGCCGGGGAAGCTGGTTATCCCTGCCAAAATAGGGCTGTTCCAATGGATTGAGATTGTTTGTTGGAGAAAGGGGCGCTGCTTGGCTGGAATGACCGGAATAATTAGGAGAGGTTCCTGAATGATAAGAAGAATCATAGTTGTTTGGGTTTGGGTTGATCTCAAAGTTGGAAGGATTTAGCCAGCTATTATCAGAATCCGAGTCATTATTGTCAGAAGAGTTGTTGTCTGAGCCTGAATTGGAGTAATCATTTGGTTGTCCCCACCTCAAAGGGCTGTTGTTTCTTTGCATAAAGTCATTGTAGTAGGTTTGCTGTTCCCTAATCCAAGTTTCATATTCTGCCTGGCGTCTGGCTTCTTCCTCTTGGCGGCGGACACTGTCTAAATCAGCCTGATCTATGGGAACGGAGCGGGCTAAGCCGTCGTCTTCCTGGGCTGGGAGATAATAAGGGCAAGAGAAGACCAAAGAAGCAATTAAGGAAAGCTTGGCGCTTTTATTTAGTTTATTTGATGAGGCCACGGCTTTCCCCTATTCCTTAAAGCAAAGATTTTATTTTGCCTGGCCTCATCCGATTCCGGTCGGATCGTGGATACCCCCGGGCCTATTCCCGAGGCTACAGGGTGGAGTTATTATAACACGGAATGGCGATTTTTAACTGTTTCGAAAGGCGTTTAAAGTTCGATAACAAAACTTTTCGTGCGAAAGTCCTTCTGGCGGTTGAGATAGGCTTTTTCTCCCTGTTTGATCGCGGCGATTGCCTTGGCATTGACTTTTCTAATGACTTTGGCCGGGAATCCTCTGACAAAGCTTTTGGCCGGTATGTCCGCCTTGTTTAAAACCAAAGCGCCGGCCCCGATCAAAGACCAATTCCCGATTTTTGCAGCCAAGATGATCGAACCCATTCCCAAAAGAACGTGATCCCCGATTTTCGCTCCGTGGATCAGGGCCCGGTGGCCGATGGTGACGCCTTTGCCGATAATGGTTGGCATGCCTCGATCGCAATGGATGATGGCGCCATCCTGGACATTGGTGTTTGCCCCGACGACGATCCGGTCAACATCGGCGCGAAGCACGCAAAGAGGCAGCACGGTAACGCCAGCGGCCAACTCAACGTCGCCGATCACTTCGGCGGAAGGATGCACGTAAGCCTTGGGATGGATTTTAGGAGCCTTGCCTTTATAGCTTCGAATCATTTTACGGCCTGGGCTAATGGTAAATTCGTGTTTTCACGCTCAACACCAGGTTTTTTCAGGGTTGACCATTTTTGCCTGATGTGCGGCCGGAATTCGTCCATTTTCCCGTCCAGATTTTTGACGAATCGAACAGTCTTTGGGTCGGAGGGATAGCCGCTGCCGAAATCGCCGAAAATTTCGCGGAGTTTTTGAATTTCCTTGTCTCGCGTCACTTTGGCCACGATCGAAGCCGCCATGCAGGCAAGGTATTTTTCATCGGCCTTATTTTCCAGGATGATGCGCGGCAATGGGGTCAGGTCTTCATTCGTCATTCCGGCGAAAGCCGGAATCCAGATCAATGAAGACCTGACCCCATTGGCTCCGGCGAGCAGAGATCTCAAACGGCCAAGAAGCTTCGGAATTCCCCGCGGGTTGACCGGAGCATCCCAGATCAAGGTTTTGGGGGAAAACTTGCGGTAAAGCTCCAAAACGCCTTTTAGTTCAAGCGTATTGATGTTTTCTTCGTCTATTTGTTTAGGTGTGAAAACGACGGTGTGATGCTCAAAATTCGCAAGCTCCTTAAAAATTTCTTCGCGCCGCTTGGGAGAAAGTTTTTTGGAGTCATTAACCCCCAATTCGCGGATTTGATCGAGCTCTTTTTGTTCCTTGATATAGAATCCCGCTAGAACCATAGGGCCGATCAACGGCCCGCGTCCGGCTTCGTCAATGCCGAGGGTAAAACTTCCCGGTTGCATTACGGTTCTAAAATATCCAAGTCGCGGCAAATTTTTCTTGCCAAGAAATCGTCAACTTCGTTGTGTCGGGGCACTGTCGAGGTTTTGCCTTTGAGTTGGTTCCAGTAGACAGAATGTCTCTTGCCTTCTCGAAGAAGGCGGCATCCCTGCGTTTTGATATGGCGCAGGAGTTCCTTGCGCTTCATTCAACGAGAACTGAGATCGGCTCTTCCAAAGCGGGTTTTTTGCCGTGAATCTTATGGGCGATTTCCTTATTAGTCTCTAAAATCAGCTCCAGCGCTTCTTTAAGGTTTTTTTTGACCTCGGCCAAAGTTCGGCCTTGGGTGTTGACGCCAGGGATTTCTTCAACGTAACCCACAAACCACTTGCCGTGCTTGATATAAGCAGCTGTAAATTGTCCGATCATGCTTATAGTCTAGCAGAAGAAAAAGGCAAAATATGGCCATGCGTCTTGTCGTAACCGGCGGGTCCGGACTTCTGGGCAGCGCCTTGATCCGGATTATTGGAGAAATAAAGCCGGATTGGCAGGTAGCCTGCCTGTCCCGGCATGAGCCGAAGCGGACAAAAGGCTTGACTTGGAAGCCTTTGGACGTATCCGATCTTGATTCAACGCGCCGATTGATCGCTAAAATAAATCCCGACGCCGTTGTTCACTTGGCGGCCATTGCCAGGCCTGATATCTGCGAAAAAAATCCGGACGAGGCTTTCCGGGTAAATTTTATCGGCACGCGCAACGTTGTTTTAGCCTGCGACCGCTTCGATACCGAGCTTCTTTTTGTCTCATCGGACCAGGTGTTTTATCAAGGAAATCAGGACAAAGCCCATGACGAATGGGAAACGCCCCATCCGGCCAACGTCTATGGCGAAACAAAGGTTTTAGCGGAAAATTTCGTTCGCTCGCATCTAAGGCGTTATTGGATCGTCAGGGTCGCCAAGCTTTTCGGCGGGCCCAACGATACATTTAGTTTTATCCATAACGTCCATCAGACGTTTAGCCGGGGCGAGCCGATTCTTGCCGCCACGGACTGGGCGGCGCACGCCACGCACGGCCTTTTCGCCGGCCGGGCCTTCATCGAGCTATTGGAGAAAAAAACATACGGCATTTATCACGCGGTCAGCCCGGGAGTTCCTAATTATTTTGAGATAGCCGGTTATTTAGCCGGTAAAATGGGGGTCAGCCCTGGCCTCGTCAAAGCCAGTTCCCGCAAAGAATTGGGCCTGGCCGCGGGCCGTCCGGCCCGCTGTGAGCTCTCAATAAAAATGTGGGAGCAGGATTTCGGGTCGCCTTTGCCGGGCTGGAAAGAAGGCATTGACTTGTTTCTCGCCGAAAGGCGTTGAAAAAATTTGCCATGAGCCTAAATTTTTGAGGAATGTCTAAAAAATTATGCCGACCCCATAGACCTATCCTCAGGCTCCCGTGCGTTTGCTATCGGGAAAGGTGCTGGACAAAGTCGCGGGTCATTTTTTCGGCGGTGTCCTTGAAGCCGTGGACGGACTTGGTCTTGCCGTCTTTAACTGCCTGGACTTGGGAAGTCGCCACGTCAACGAGGCTCACGCTCAGGTAATAAACGCCTTTAAGCAAGGTGGCCGAACCGGTGAAGATTTTCTCGACATTTAGGATTTTGCCCATCTGAACGGCGCATTCCTGGGTGGTGCAGCCGGTCAATTGGAACTTCTGCTCGGTCAGGATTTTTTCCATATTGCCCCGGTCCACAACGATGAAAGCGTTGGTATTGACCAAAGCGCTTCGGAAGAAATTTGTG
>JACQWW010000073.1 GCA_016209025.1 Elusimicrobiota bacterium
GCGCGAGAATGCGCCGTCGAACGTAAAGTGGTGGAAAATTATTTTTCGATTGTTGAAGATTTATTGCTCGGCATGCGGCTTGCCCCTTTCACAAAAAAGGCCAAGCGCCGTTTGGTGGGCCACCCGAAATTTTATTTCTTCGACACCGGCGTTTACCGCACCATTCGCCCGATGGGACCTCTCGACCGGCCCGAGGAGGCCGAGGGCGCCGCCTATGAAACGCTTTTTCTCCAAGAACTTAAAGCTATCAATGATTACCATAAACTAGAATACCAGCTCTATTATTGGCGCACGTCGCATAACACGGAAGTAGATTTTGTTCTCTATGGTCCGCGCGGCTTGATGGCCTTTGAAGTCAAACGAACAGCCAAAGTCCGTTCCAAAGACACTGCCGGCCTGCGCGCTTTCCTCCGGGACTATCCGATGGCCGAAACCAATTTAATCTACGGCGGCTCAAGACACATGAAAGAAGGCAGAATCGGCATAATTCCCTTTCAACAATGCCTCAAGGAACTGCCTCGATTGCTGACCCAGCGTCTCTTTTTTTCTCCAGTTCAAACAAGTGACAAACGGCCATGACCACTGGTCATTACTCCGTCCCCGACGTTGCGCCCCCCAGGGGCTTGGAGTTAGTTAATTAGTTAAGAACGTCCCTACTGTCCCGTCCCTACTGTCCTACTGTGCCCTTTTCCTGCCCCCGGAAAATGGCTATTGACAACTTAGGCGGCATTTATCATGATAATTGCCGTATATGTTATCACCAAAATACATTGACCGCGTCGTCAACGTCGGCAAAACACTCAAACACAAAAGCGTTCTACTTTTAGGCCCCAGGCTGACAGGGAAGTCTTCTCTGGTCCGCCACACCCTTAAAGGTGTAAGGGTGTATAACCTGCTCGATAATGACGTCTTTGTGAAACTGAGCCGGCAGCCCTCCCGAATGCGCGAGGAATTGATTGCGTCGGATAAAATGGTCGTTATTGACGAAATCCAAAAATTGCCCGTGCTTTTGGATGAAGCGCAGATGCTCATAGAAGAGCGCGCCATCCGTTTTTTACTGACGGGCTCGAGCGCCAGAAAACTTCGCCGCGGCGGAGTCAATCTACTCGGAGGAAGGGCCAGGACAATCACGCTTCATCCCTTCGTATCCAAAGAAATTGCCCATCTTGATCTCGCGCGCGCTCTCGAGTTCGGGCTTCTGCCGCCGGTTTATTTTTCCGGGCAGCCCGAAGCCGACATCGCGGATTACGTTGGAACCTACCTTAGGGAGGAAATCGCGGCGGAGGGCTTGACCCGCAATATCCCGGCTTTCAGCCGGTTCCTGGAAGTAGCCGCGCTTTGCAACGGTCAGCAAATTAACTTTACCAAAATCTCAAATGACGCCCAGGTGGCTCGCAGCACCATCCAAGAGTATTTTGAGATCCTCAAAGATACCCTTTTGGCTTACGAGCTTCCCGCCTGGCAGCGGACCATCAAGCGCAAACCAGTGCAAGTCCACAAGTTTTATTTTTTCGACGGCGGCGTGGCGCACTGCCTCAAGGGTGGAGGGGTCTTAAAGGAAAAGTCTCCCGAATTCGGGAGCGCCTTCGAGAGCTTCATTTTTCACTCAAGGGTTTGCGCGCTATCGCCGAGGAAAGTAAATTCAAACATCTGGTCTGCGTCAGCCTGGAACACGAATGGCGCCGGATGGGCATCATTGAAATAGCGCCCTGGCGGCAGTTTCTCAAGCGCCTCTGGGCGCACAAGTACTGCCATTGAGCTTTGCCGTCGTAAATTGCTCATGGTTCGACAAGCTCACCATAAGCGGGGATGTCCTCTCTGACAATTATCAAGAAAAAAATGGTTCTTCTCCAATTACATTGCCGAAGAAAGGCCTGCCGCCGCGACCCGGATAAACGTCCCTACTGTCCTCATTCTTTTATTATCCCGTATCGGATCAAAACAAAGAGAGTGGAGTTGCTTGCTATTATCCACAACGCCCGGCGCTGGCCGGATCAGTTCTGATAATAGGGCTGGTTAGCGACCCCATGCCGCATAAGTGGCACCCGGCTCAGTTTAAACAAGTGACAAATGAAGACCTGACCCCATTGCCTGTCCTTGTCCTCGAAATGCAGAAAAAGATTCGAGATACGGGTCATGCGCCCGTGACGAACAAATGTAGAGAATCGGGCTTAAGTGAGCGCCATTCAGACCTGACCCCATTGCCTCACTTAACTGCTTTAACAAAAATAGATAGTCCCAAAGGCAAATGAAATTGGTTTTCAACAATGTGAAACCAATATAAAAGCGATTTGTTTATTACGCGTCTTATTATTGATTTTCTTTCATGCCGGAAGTCTTCGGGCACGGGATGGCGCAGGATCTTCTCAAAAAAGAAATAGACCGGCACACCGATGATATTCCAATAACGCCACGTAAAGACACGGAAGGGGCAAGAGGCAAACAGATTGCGTGCCATGCCGGCGCTATAACGCCTGTAATGGCCCATTGAGCAGTCGCGCCGGCCATACAGAAACGGCAACGCCGGCAGAATACATAAAAGCTGACCCCCGTGAGGCATTTTTGAATAAACCTCACGCAGCATCCCATAATCATCTTCGTAATGTTCCAATACATCAATAAGGAGAAAATTTTGGAAAGAGGCGCATGTTTCCGGATCAATTTCTTTAATGTCGGCCTGCAAAAGGCGGCAGTCGCCATGCGGGGCTTGCTGCGCCAGCGCAAAAATTTGGGGATTGCTCTCGATGCCTAGCACATTAAATTTTACTTTTGCCAATTCGCGCGCCATGGCGCCCGTGCCGCAGCCGATATCAACAACAGAATGGCCGATGAGTTCGCGAAGCAGCATCTCTTTTAAAGCCAGGAAGCGAAAATCCTCTGTCTCGGCACGAAAATGCGCCTGATAAAACTCAACCAAATTCATGTTTAGCAACCTGCCCTTGCGGCTGTGTTTTACTGAAAAACAATTTCATTGGTTCACCGGGAACGAGCCAATTCTAAAAAATGAGTATTGAGAAAGTTGGGGCCGGCTTCCCTGATATTACGCAACATTTCATTTTCCACTTCATCAACCGTCAACTTGCCGGTCTTGACGGCAAAGCCGACCTTATAAAAATCAACCGGCGCCCTGATTTTATATTCGTGGCTGGTCAATAACCCGGGACTGACCGCCCTGCGGCGCACAAAAACAACGCTCGTTGCATCCCACCAGATCAAAGCCCACTCATCGGAATCATAAAAAAGCGCTGTTTTCGTGCGCATAAAAGTTTCACGGCCCCCATTGGGACGATTTTGAGCGTGCGGATAGTAATCATCGGCTTGCGGCACAGCGCGAACCACAAGACCGATCTTCCAGGCTTTTAAAAAATTATTCCAACGTTTTTTGGTGTCAGCCATCCGCACGGCCTGTTTTAAAAGCTCGATAAAAAGATATCGCCCATCCCAAAACAATGCAAGACCGTCTTCGCCGGCGCGCCATTGGGCATAACCGCCCCCCCCCCAATCCACATAAGCGCGAATTTTTATCAGTTCAGGTTCATGCTTTATAAAATCAAAAGCCTGCGCTGGAAATTGCTGCTTAAGAATCCATTCCAGAGGAATTTCTTTTTGCCGAATGACAAAACTCGAAAAACGACGAACTCGCTCAAAAATGCCCAGGGCGGCAAGGACGCATAAACCATATACGCTGACAGCGAAAAATATTCCGATGAACCGCCGGGCGACTCTTGTTTCCGGAACCCAGACAATGCGGGATTTTAGGGCAATGAAATAAGGCAGGGTCGCTATAGAAAAAACAGCCATATTTCTTACATGTGAGACTGCCATCAACCCGCAAAATATCCAAAAAATCGCCTCTTCCGCAAGCAAAGTCCGCCGGCGCCAGCTTTCGTAGCCCGTCATGCAAAGCCCAAGAGCAAAATAAAGCCAAAATAAAAACGCACTGGAAATAAACTACGTTGTTTGCCATTCTGCAATAGTCGTTTGGAAAAATTTCGCATCTTTAAAGACATAAAAAAACAAACTGTATAAAGCAAGTCCGTATGGATTGATTAAGGTGGCGAAAAAACCAATGGCCAAAAGGGCGGACAAACCCCGCACTTCCGGCCAGGCATCGGCAAGATGTTCGCGAAATCGGCCATCCTTGTATCCTAAATTAAGCGACGTAAATAAACGAGCGCCTATCTGTAAACCAAGAATGCAAAAAGCAAAAGCAAAGCTTGCGTGAAAATTGGCCCAGAAAAAAATAAGAAAAAAAAATCCAAATAATTCCGGCTGCATGGAAAGGCGGGAAACGACAAGTTCGGACGCCAAAAAAATACAAATACAAAAATCCAAAAAATTACAAGAGACAAGACTTTCCCCGATCCGGCGCAGCATATACGACCCGAGCAAAAAAATAACAACGGCGGCCAAACCGGCGCCTGCAATGGCGAGCAAGCGAAAAGACCCCAAACTATACAATATGAAAACAACCTTCTGAAAAAGCCATTCATAATTGATCCAATGGCTTCCACGCAAAGTAAAGGAAAAGGCTTCATCCGTAAGAAAAAAAAGACCTTCAGCCTGCGCTTGCCGGGCAGAGGCCAAATGCCAAAAAAGATCAGGATTGCTGATAGGAGAAAAGTAACTTACGGCAAGAAAAGAAAAAAAAAGCCCAAGTATAAAATACTTACGGCTTAAATAACTATCGCTATAAGGAAAAATAAATTCTAATTACTTACGGCAAAACAAAGGCGCAATTTCCGGGCTCAACGGTCCAAGCATTCGTTGCATAGGTATACATTAAGTTATAGTCATTGGTGCACCCCGTAGGCCATCCTGTCGTACCCCCATCCCTAGTCTTATTGCGCTGTATCCTTGCATTAACGCCGTCTACCGTAGGCGTTAAAAAATACTTCCCCGCCACGGCATCAACATCCAGCGCCTCCTGGGTTGTAGCATACGCTCCATTTCTCTGTGAAAAACGCTCCTGCGCATGAGAGATGGCGGCTACTTTTGAAACTCCTTCTGTTGCCCGCGTTCTTTCTACCGAACGAAAATACCTAGGTATGGCAACACTAGCTAAGACACCGATGATAATGATGACAACCAACAACTCAATCAACGTAAAACCGCCGCTTTTTTTATTTACCATTTCTTTCCCCCTAAATATCACTTTCACCTTTTGGACAATATTAACATCACATTATCTTATTTGTATCACTAAATTAACAAAACGTCAAGGGGGAATTTTTAAATTTCGGTGGAAGGCGCTCAAAGAAAACGTATTGACATAAAAATAAGGACAGTTTGCTTTTCAAGGACAAAGCAACGCGGCCGAACTGCAAGTGGGCCAATCTCCGCTGCAACAGGAAACGTCCGAGGGCCGGGGCACATTTGTGCCGTAAGCGCATATCGCGCCGGAGGCTTTAATCTCATAACCCCATGTGGCGAAATCGTCGGTGCCGTTGAGGCGCCTTGCCAGGGCAGCCCGCGTCTGGCCTGCGGCAGCTGAAACCGCATCAGCCGCGCAGTAACGATAGGAACGCGCCGGGGTGTTTAAATTCGGCACATATGATAAAGTCACGAGGCTTATTGCCGGGCCTGGAACCGTGCAACCATTAGTATCAATAGCGCCCGTGCAATAACAATTCAATCCCCAAGGACAATTGTTAATGACATACATCCTATTAGCGGCATATACGGTTTGGACCAGGGCATACGCTTCGTCCGCCTTGCTGGTTTCAATTGTTTTTGTGTACTTGGGAACCGCGACACCGGCAAGTACGCCTATAATAATAAGAACAACCAAAAGCTCTATAAGGGTAAAGCCGAGCTTATTTTCTTTATGAGATTGCTTCGTCGACACAGGCTCCTCGCAATGACATTTTAGATCCATATTATTTTGCTCCTCCTCCGCCGATTTGGGAGAGTTCAAAAATCGGCATAAAAACAGCAAGCACGATTACCGTTACGATCGCCCCGACGCCAAGAATGACGATAGGTTCAATGATTGTAGACAAACGGCCGATAAAGGTGTCAATTTGCCTTCGGTAGTACAGAGATAAAGTCTCCAGAATTTCCGGCAAGCGGCCCGATTCCTCGCCCATTCTCATCATTTGAAGAACCAAACCAGGGAATGCCTGGGTTTGGGAAAAAGCCTGGCTGATGGTGCCGCCGCCCTTGATCGCTTCGCGGGCAGATATGATGGCATGAGAAAAAATCTTGTTGCCGCCGAAAAGCTTTTCCAGAATTAAAAGAGTTTTGATCACGTCAACCCCGGCTTTGAGCAAAAGAGCAAAATTGATCAAAAGCCGCTCCACCATCATGCTGAGCACAAAATTTCCGATAAAGGGGATCTTCAACAGCAAGCGGGCCTTGAACCACTGGCCGGCCTCGGTGCGGACATAAAGCTTCCAAGAAATAATCGCCACGGCAATCACTGAAATCAATAAGATTAAATTGTGAGTTATCAGTTTAGAAAAGACGATGACAACAGCCGTCAATGGCGGCAGCTTCATATTGAATGATTCAAAAATATCGCTGAAAACAGGCACGATTTTAACAATAAAAAAAACCAGCACAAGAATAGACATGCAAACCAAAATACTCGGATACATAAAAGCGGTAATCACTTTGGTGCGTAAAATATCTCTTTGATTTAAATAAGCGCTGACATCTTCAAGCGCCTTAGGCAATTGACCCGAAGCCTCGCCGGCTTCGAGCATGGCGATCCAGATATCTTCAAAAATCTTCGGGTGTTTGGCTAAGGCCACGCTCATGGCGTCGCCGCCGGCAATGTCTTCGCCGATTGCCTCAATGGTTTTCTTTAAGAGAGGGCTCGAGACGTTTTGGCCCATGAGCTTCAAACCTTGCAGGAGCGGAACCCCGCCTTTAAGGAGCAAGGCCAACTGTTCGGCCAAAAAAATCAAGTCAGCGGCGGGGATGCCGGCGCCAAAAGAAAAGAGGCTTTTGGTTTTTTCTTTTTTGGTTTCCTCTTTTTTGACGGTGAAACGGACAGGGCTTTTGTCTTCGCGGATATTCAAAATTAAAAGGCCCTGGCGCTGAACCTGGGCAATGGCATCCATTTCATCGGCGGCTTCAAGCTCGTTGGCGATGGTATTGCCTTTTTCGTCTTGAGCGGTGTAGACAAAAAACGGCATTATTAACTACCCCCCACACTGCCCCGTGTCTGCCGCACGGGACTGCGTGCTCGACTGCCCTCCCCCACAAGGGGGGAGGGAAAATATCTAAAAAA
>JACQWW010000074.1 GCA_016209025.1 Elusimicrobiota bacterium
CGTCATTTTGGCGAAGGTCCAAGAATATTAAAGGCGATTCGTTCCATTCTTCTTAAAAAAATATGAAACAAGGTGTTGGCGACCGATAAAAGATTTTTAAAGGTGAAGGCCTTGGAAAAACCGCGTTCCCTGCCGGAATTGATAACCTGAACTTCCAGATAACTGATGCCCTCATCCAACAGCCGGCAAAGAAGTTCGGCCTGGTAGCCAAAACCGGCTGTTTCCGCGAACCACATCCTGACATTTTCCGTTCGATGTAAAACAGGGCCGTTATAATAACGCAATCGGTGACCGCCGATAAAATTGACAAGAAAAGTGAAAAATCGGCTGATGATCCGGCGCGACGCGGTGCGGGTATCATTGAGGCCGAAATATGGAATGACAGCGTCCGCTTTGCCCAGATTTGCAAGGATAGTGCGCATGGTTTGCGGTGGCTCGGCATTGTCGCCGTTGACAAGCATGAAATATTCGGCACGGGCGCGCTGGGCGGCAATGAAATAATTTCGGCCAAGGCCTCGATTAGTAGGATTGCGGATGATTTCAAGCGAGACGTCCGGCCAAGTCTGGCGGCACGCCTCGGCTTCGGCTAAAGTGCCGTCGTGGGAATGATCGTCTACGACTATGACTTCATAAGGGTAAGAAAAATTCTTCATGACGCAGATAATGGTTTCGATAGTGCGGCCGATATTGCCTTCTTCGTTATAACAAGGCACAAAAAAGGCCACGGAGCCGGTGTTTGGGGCGTCTTTCTGCCGCGTCATCCCTCCAGGCCCCCTCCGATAAGGCAAGCCAGACAGCGCGCGCCGCCCGCTAAATAAAATCCTTTTTTTGTAATTTGAATCCCATCGCCTGAAGTTTTTACCAAGCCGCTTTTTTCCATAAGAGCGACCCTGTCTTTAAATCGCGGCGAAACCGCATATTCATCAATGAGCTTATCAAGTTTTAACGTTCCTTTTTCTTTCTCAAGCAACCCAATGAGAATAGTGACGGAGACGGATCTGGCTATGCCCGCATAGATGAATAAATAAAAAATTAAGAAAAAAATATCGAGCCACAGAACCGAAATAACGGCCGCCGATTGATTGCCTTGCGGCAAAAACCAGCAGGCAGCCGACGAAATCAGCATGCCGGCCGCGCCGATTTCGCTGATTAAAACAATCCTGGGTGAATCAGCGGGGAACAAGCGCCAAATACAAAAATGACCCAAGAGAAAAAAATTCATCCCTATGGCCGCGCTAAAAATTACCGTTCCCAACATTGATTACCCGACCGCCCGCAATCGTAAAAAACGTCGAAAAAATCTGCTTAATAAAGCGCAGATTTTGCCGGGCATTTTAAGCGGCCCCACAACCGTGCCATCAAAAACAATTAATTGGAAGGCGCTAAGCGTGCCGAGTCTTTTTATCAGCAATCCTTTTATGCCGGCGCCGTGTCCATAGCTTTCTTGAAGAGCGGACAAAGTAGCCCAGCCGCCCGAATGAAGCAAATCTTGTAAGATTCGCAAGGAAAAACCACGATAAAGAAGAGATTGAAGCTCAAAATAAACGATACAACCTGAAAAATACAGGGCCAAGCCGCCGAATTTGAGCGCCTTGCCGCCGGGATGCTGTATGGCAGCTATGCCGCTTAATTTGCAGTAAAGCCAAAAAAAACTCAAGACTGACAATAAAACAAATAGACCGAGACCCGCTGTATCGGATAATTTCGCTCCCAATCTTCTTTGGGCAGCAATCGGGATGAGGCGGTTGACTAAAAAGAGAATCAGCCAAGCCAGCATTACATACCGAAAAACATCGGCAACAAGCTCAGGGCCGATGACGGATATCACTTTTATTTATGAACCAAAGACAATAATTGGACGGCCGGGCTGAGGATCATTCAGCGATTTAATGGCTTCGTTAATCTCGTTTAAGAAAAAATGCCGGCCCAATAAGAGCTGATGTCGGCCTCAGGATCAATATTGCCGCCCCAGCTTCCGCCAAGCCATCGTCCTTCGATCAAACAGAAGGGATCAATCTGTATTTTTCTACCGGCTTCCAGATTTCCGACATAAATGACTTTTCCGCCCTGGGGTTTTGCCAAACCGACGGCTGTTTCCATGGCGCGCTCTGAGCCGGCACATTCAACAACAAGGTCAAACCCTTTATTCTTGGTGATTTTTTGGGACATCGCAAAAATATCCTCTTTGGCCGCATTGACGACATGGGTAGCGCCCAGCTTTACGGCTCGGTCAGTCCGTGTTTCCCACAGATCCGCGGCCGCAATCAAGGGCCAGCCGCAAATTTTGGCGCCGCAGACAGCCGCCAAGCCGACGCCTCCCAAGCCAAGGATGCAAACGGCGCCCTGGGGATTTGCCGGCATGGCTTTTTTTACCGCGCCCATGCCGGTCGGCAGGGCGCAGCCGGCTAAGACGGCGATTTCGGGCTTGACCGCGGGATTAATGCGAATAACGCAGTGCTGGCAGACAACCGGGGTTTCGCAGAATGTTGCGATAGGACCCGCGTTAACCGTCCCCTTGGCCGACGAGTACCGAATGGATTCGCAGACGGCGCCCCGGGGGCGGATCCAAGTGAGCGCGACCTGATCACCGATCGCGACTTTTGTTGTTGAGGGTCCGACATCCATAACGATGCCGACGCCTTCATGGCCTACAAGATGAGGCAGGTATTTATCAGGACCCCGTCCACCGTAAACCTCAATTTTTTGCGTCCCGCAGACACCGGCCATTTGCATTTGGACAAGCACTTGTCCTTGGGCTAATTTCGGCAAACCCACTTCTTCGATCACAAGAGGTTTGTTGAGTTCCCGCAGCACCGCCGCTTTCATAACGGCTATTCCGATTGGGCGATAAACCAGTAATAATCGCCGGCATAGCCAACCTCTTTAAACAATTTTTTCCAATCGTCAACATGCATGTAGGTAAGAGCGGTCAGGTTCCATTGCTGCATATGAGCCTTTTCCCGGTCGTTTCTCCACGCATCGATGGTTATAAAAGC
>JACQWW010000075.1 GCA_016209025.1 Elusimicrobiota bacterium
AAATCACCGGCATCATCGCCCACCCGGCCGCAGACCGCGATGAATACCTGGCCAAACTTGAACGCCGCGTTGAACTGCTCCAAGAAGCAGGCCGTATCTATGGAGAAACCCTGGCCTCCATCAGGCAGGAAGCGCAACAAAGCCTCGATGTTATGCAGCGGGCCTTGGACAGACTTGACGGCCATAACGTCTCGGACACAGGCAGAGACGGCATCCTGGTCGAGCCAGGAGACCATGTGGACGCGCACGAGCTCATCGGCCTGGCCGGCAACACCGGCCCCCGGGGCACAGCTACCCACAGTCATACCGATGAGTTTGTGGTCAGGCAGGGGGATTCGGGGTTTGAAATGATTAGAGGTTTAGTCCAACAATTAGCACAAGGCATGCCATTGGAAGGCACTTTAGAATATGATCAATGGAAAAAAAATAAAGATAAATTGCAAGGCAGACTTCTTCAGCGTATCCGCCTCGCCGATTCCCTCGCCGCTTCAGGAACCAACTCTCAAACAGGCCGGCCCCAATCTGACACCAGGCCTGTTTATGCCAGGCGCTACGGAACAGCCTATCAAACCAACATCCGGCCGCTTCTAACGCCTCAACAGCAGGCGGAAATTGACCAACAGTTTTCTTCAAGTCAAAACCAAAGCGCAAACAGCAATAATAATCGAAATCAAGGACAAGGAAGGTGACAAGAACCATGATCGCCCAAACTTTCTTAATCGTTCTATCCCTGCTGGTTTCCTGCTCAAAGGCGGAACAGCCCAAACAAAACAATAAACAAAATCAACAGCCAATCCAAACCAAACAAACACAGCCGACAGACCAATCATCGCCTTACTACCGTTATAAGGACCCGGAATTGCCGTTTACTCTGGTGATGGGGCATCCAGCGGGGAGAGGCATGTCTTTTGTGCAAGGATGGAGAGGGTTTGGCGCATCAGTATATTCTTATGATTCTCGATTTATTAACGATTATAAAAGTGGAATCGGTTATGACGATCAATATGGCGGCAACCTTGGAATCTCCGACGACACTTTGGTTAATTACCCCTCCCCCTCCCACACCCCAACCCTATGTTTTCCCGACGCTGCCAAAGACGCAGGCGGCAATTATCTGGTCAACCTTAGGCAATTCATCAAGAAAAGCGATGGAACTTACGGACACATTGACCTTCCCGCCAAGCTTCTGGTGTTAAAAACAATTTTCCCTGGAGGGGCTTTGAGCGAAAGCCAGCTTCTCATTCCCCAGCTTCCCTCAGGAAGCCTTCCCGCAGGAAAGACCCTTTTCATAGAAACAAGATACTATGTCATCACTCCTGATGAGCCGGATTACCACAAACAGGCCAAACAAAAGGCCAATCAACAGCTTTGCGATGCCGTCAAGACATTCGGCTGGGCTACCGGCATCGGAACCCCTCCTGATTGGTCGCAAGTCAGATTCAGCCGCGACAACAACGGCCAGGAGTGGCCGGCAACCAGGATTAACCGGCAAATAGGCAATGGGGTCAGGTCTTCATTTGTCATTTGCCAACAGCAAATGACAAATGAAGACCTGACCCCATTGCCCTTTTATGTTTGACGTTATTGTGGTCGGCGGCGGGGTTATCGGCGCGGCGGTCGCTTATTACCTTTCTTTGGAAAAACTCAAAGTCCTTGTTTTGGAAAAAGACAGCGTGGGCCAACATGCTTCCGCCGGAGCCGTAGGATTTTTGACTGTTGACAGCGTGCCGTTTTCTCATGACGTTTTAAGAGAAGCCGGCCTTTACAGCCGCAAAGCTTATCTTTCCCTGGCGCCTCAATTTAAAAAAGAATGCGGGGTGGATATTGATCTTGAGACCTGCGGCACTCTGCGGGTGGCTAAAAACGAGTTTGATCTTGCCAATTTACGCCAAGAAGGCGATTGGCAAAAAGCTCATATCGGTGAGGGCGGGACGGATTTCAAAACCGTCCCAGCGCCTATGGCGCGGCCGAACCGTACTTTTTCTCTGAAAAAGTGCGGAGACGTTGATTTTTTGACAGCCACGGAAATTGCCAAGCGCTGGCCCGCTATCGAGGGAAAAATCGCGGGCGGATTTTTTTATCCGCAGGATATCCAGGTCACGAGTTCGCGCATTATCGAAGCTTTCCGCCAGAGCGCCGCGGCCTTGGGCGCGGATTTTCAGGAGTCGCGCGAGGTGACATCCTGGGAAACAAATGGCAGGCGGATTATGGCGGTAACCGCTGGCGGGAAAAAATATGCCGCCTTAACTTTTGTTCTGGCGGCCGGCCCATGGTCAGAGGCTCTGGCCAAGCCCCTGGGTCTTCGCGTGCCTGTTTATCCTGTGCGGGGCCAGCTTTTGATTTTTGAAATGGCTCAAAGATTTCTTTCCTGCCCCATAATTACCGGCGGAGCGGCCAGGGCCTCCGGCCCAATTTCCGCCCTCGAAGCTCTGCGGAGCGGGGCCGCCGAGTCTTATTACTTAGGCCCAAAACCTGACGGCCATCTTTACGCGGGCACCACTCTGGAAGAGGCCGGCTTTGACGAAAGTTGCACCGAGGAAGCGCTTGAGCGCATCGGAAACGAAGTATGCCGAATCGTTCCCAAGGCCGGCGAACTGCCGGTTAAAGGTTCCTGGGCCGGTTTGCGGCCCGCGACAAAAGACAATTTGCCGATCTTGGGCAAGGCTCCTGAATTGGACAATCTTTATCTTGCCACAGGGCATTTTCGCAAGGGAATTTTGTTGGCCCCTTTTACGGGCAAGGCGATCGCCGATTTGATCGTCGGCAGAAAGCCGATGTTGCCGCTTGACGATTTTTCACCCGCCCGTTTTTAAGCATACTGTTACACAAAAGTAGTATTAAACTATACTTGACTTACTTTATTATATATGGTATACATATAATAAGAATAGGAAATTTTATGAACCAACCAATTACTATGTCAACGGTTACGGTGAAGGGGCAGGTGGTTATCCCTGCTAAATTGCGCCGCAAAGTGGGTCTTAAGAAGGGCACCCGTGTCTATATGGAAGAACATAATGGGGATATTATTATTCATCCAGCTACGCCCGAGTTTTACGATCGCGCTTGCGGGATTCTTAAGGGAGCCAAGCTAACCGAGGCGTTGCAAGCATTGCGGCAAGAAGACAAACAGCGAGAGGAGCGGCGTTTTGAAAAAAGATAAAGTTCTGGACAGTTGCGCCCTCCTTGCCTATTTCGAAGGTGAGCCAGTCGGCCTTAAGGTCAGGGAGCTTCTTAAAGAAGCCGCCGAAAAGGACCAAGAATTGTTTCTTTGCGTTGTTAACTGGGGAGAAGTTCTTTATGTGATCGAACATCGCGCGGGCAAAGCGAAGCGCGACGAAATTGCTCATTTAATGAGCCAGATGCATCTGCGCGTTATTGATGCCGATCAGGAGCTTACATGGCAGGCTGCCGCTTTCAAGGCTGCCCATAAAATGTCTTACGCGGATTGCTTTGCCGCGGCCTTGGCAAAATTAAAAAAAGCCGAATTGGTAACCGGCGACAAGGAATTCCACGAGGTCGAGGATGCCATTCACATTAAATGGCTATAAGCGGGGGCGCGCCGTGAACGCCAAACTCACGAATATGGAAATTGCGATCTACGCTGTCTGTATCCTTGATGGGATTTTAAAACGAGTTCATACCGAGGATATTGCTTTAAAGTGTTTTGAGTTGGCTCCCGACTCATTTTCCTGGATAAAATATCCCGAATATCCCGACAAAGAGGTTGTCCGCAGCGCGCTTGTTGATGCTCGTGACAAGAAGTGCGGAGTTTTGCTCCAGGGGCGGTCAGGGAAGGGTTTAGGGCAGCTTGGTCGGACAAAAGCACCACCCAATCCTGATGGGTGGATGTTGACTGCCGCCGGCGTGAAATGGATCAAAAAAAACGAAAAGCGCATAAGCACTTTGCTTAAAGTTCGTCAGCCAAATATCTGGCGGCAGGAACTTCGGCGTAAATTGGCACGTCTTCAGAACCATACGCTATTTCAAAACTATAAAGATCAGCCAAAAACTTTCAATCCTTCTTTGGGTGATATGGCTGAATATTACCAGTGCCGGGTGGACTCTGAGCGGGCCGTGTGGGAGAAGCGGTTCTCATCTGTCCGAAATATTGCGCAGGCTGCGGATAATTCAAGCCTGCTTGCTTTTGTTGAGATATGTAGAGAGGCCGTGGAATCTCAAATGGGTTATTTAACCGAATAATAGAAGTGTCATGGATGCAAAAGCTGAATATTCATTAGATTTAAGCAATCCGAGGTACTGGCATCAGAATGCCGGGCGGGCTGTTCGAGATATCTATGACGCGCTTATTGAACTTGTCACCAATCCGGATGATCGGTATGAGCGCCTTAAACCTAAATGCGGACGAATCGAAATAGAAATTGAACGTCCAAAAAACGAGAGTAAATTTCTGAAGTCTTTTAGTAAAACCATTGAGAGAAACATGCCCGTTAAAATAAGGGTGCGGGATTTTGCCGACGGCATGACTCTTGACGATATGAGAAGAAAACTTGCCCGCGTCGGCGACCGTGGCGTCAGCGGCATGGCCGAGGGTATTTCTGTGCGGGGAACAAATTGTCGCGGAGCGAAAGACGCGGCAATACTTGGCGGCATCATATTTGAGTCAATGGCCTGCGACGGGCAATATCACAAGTGTGAAATCACTTCTCTGGGAAGATTCAAAGAATATGAATCTGATGGAAAAAATGTCGAACAGCGCCGACAAGCCCTTGGCATCAAAGAGGGAACCGGAACAGTGGCAACGCTTACAATAGACCCGCCTTCGTCTAAAGTGCCCAAGTATGATGATTTGAGAGACAATCTTCGGCAATTGGTGGCATTGCGGGATATTCTTCAGGCTGATGACCGTGAAGTGCGCCTGATAGACAATAAGAGCAACCGCAATGAAATATTAAAATCCCCGGCTATTGAGGGGCATAAGTGCTTAAACGAGCCACCATTCCAGGTTCCCGGCTACGAAGGCGCCTGGGCAAAACTCATAATCAAAAGAGCCAAACAGCGATTTGATGATAAGAAATCAAGATTTCGTATGGGTGGGATTCTGATTAAATCCAAACATGCCATTCACGAGGCAACGCTGTTTGCTCCTGAGCTTGAGCGCGATCCGCATGCTCAATGGTTTTACGGCAGGCTGACTTGCGAATATCTGGATGATTTATGGAATGAATACGATAAGCGTGTTTTTGAAAAACATTTACAGCCGGAGCCGGCCAATCCACGGCCAATTTTTGATCCACTTCGCAAAGAGGGGCTTTCCAGAGAGCATCCTTTTGTCCAAGCTTTATTTGAGGAAGCGCTTGAGTGGCTTCGTCCGCTTGTAGAAAAGGAACGTAAGCAGGCAGAAAATCAAGAGGCGCGAATTGAGAGCGACAGCACTCGTAAAAGGTTGCGCGCTTTGGAAAAAGCGGCAACTCAATTTATGAGAGAAAATCGTTCCGACGAGGAGGACGAATCGGCGCGAAATGTTGATTCGGCTATTCCCGATAGTATCTTTGAAAAAAAAGGTTTTAGCCTAAATCCGCCGTTCGCACAGATTGTTTTGGGGCACAGCGTTAGGTTTTGGCTCAATATTAAACAGGCGGCATTTCCTGAATTTTCCGTTGGAGATGAGGCTGAAATAACGTGCTTATCGGACGATATCAGCGCAAGCAGGCGGTTTATCGGATTAGAAAT
Source organism: Elusimicrobiota bacterium (assembly GCA_016209025.1). Taxonomy (GTDB): domain Bacteria; phylum Elusimicrobiota; class Elusimicrobia; order JACQPE01; family JACQPE01; genus JACQWW01. Next base: position 5,695 of record JACQWW010000075.1, read on the forward strand.
GCACCCTGTCCAAGAAGGCGTCCTGCGATGTGTCTGGTCGGTGAAAGGCGAAAAGGTTACCAAAGCAAGCGGGGTAAAGGTCCGCGTAGGTTCCATTGTTAGGGAAAGTCTGATTGAAGTATTGGAAAGTGAACGGGAAAAATACCGTGATATTCACGAATTTTGTTTTCAGAGGAAACGCTATACGGTTCAGGTTGGCGCAAACAAGACAATAATTCTTCTTGCTCCTTGTCCGGGGGTGGTGCCCAACCGGATGCCATTTGAACTGATATGTTCTGATCCCGTTTTTAAAATCAGCGGCGACAAGGTTCTTATCCCTCGTCCGGAGCTCGGAATCGCCATAAGCAAGTTAAAGGTGACGGCTTCCGCTTCTGATCGGAACGCGGAATTGACCGCCTCCATTGCGGGGCGCAAGTGTAAAACGCAGTTGATTTCAGCCGATCCATCGGGGTTCGCAATGAAAATAGAGCTGAAAGATGAGGAGCCAAAAGACACCAGGTCTTATTGGGTGCGCGGCACAAATACCTTACATGTCTGTACCCGACATCCCTCATTACGGAGATACCTCGGCCCTCCTCCTGAGTTTGCGGGGCAGGAGGAAAAACATTTTAGGGTTTTATTGGCGGAAATTGTGACTGAAGCGGTATGTCAAAAAATTTTGAGTAAAAATGTGGAGATGCGTCCTGAAGAATATAGTGAAGCCGATTGGCCCGCATATTATGCGGAATATTCCAAGTTAATGACCAAATTCCTGCCGATTGCGCACGAGACCCAGTTGAAAATTTAGTTTTTAGTTTTTTGTGATTGGCACGCACGTCCACTTTTCATTTGATTCGTTCGGTCAAGTCCGGGGCCGGGCGATGCTATCTTCGCATTAAGCTACGACAACAGTTTTTCCTGTAATTCGAAAGCCGGAGAGTTTGTCTTGCTTTAGGCGCGAACGAATTGTTTCAAATCTGGTTATAACGTCCGGGGGATATAGCCGCTCTCCGCAGTGCGTGCAAACCTCGGCGCTCACCTTGACAACCGCCGTGTGAACTCCGCCGTGCAACAGTTTTTCAACTTTTTTTATTTGGAGCCTGCCCTCAGCGCAGACAGGACATTTTTTAAATAATAAATTCATCTTTTTGCATTTCCTCATCCGCATGGTCGCTAATACGATATCGTCTCCCTTGTAGCGAGTTGATAATTTCTTGTAAAGCTATGGACATTCATTTATTTTAGAAATTAACAACCCCTTTCTTTATTAAGGTTACCAGGGGAAAATGGTTGTTGCCAGGCAGAAAAAAGTTTTGATCCGGCCATTCTTGAATGATAAAATCAAGGCGAGGTGTGATGAAGAAAACTTTTATCTTTTGGGACAATTCCAATATTTTCGTCAGCGCCAAGACCGTGGCGGCGGAAAAAGAAGGCGAAGACGCTTATTACAAAATACGTATCGATTTTCAGAAGCTTTTGGATTTGGCTAAGGCGGGGCGCGCCGTTGAATTCGCCATAGCCGTCGGCTCAATACCGCCTCAATTGCGCCACGTTTGGAATAAGCTCGAACAGGCCGGAGTTAAGGTTGAGCTTTATGAGCGCGGGTCCCAATCGGAAAAAGAGCAGGCTGTTGATCAGGCGTTGCAGGTTCATATGCTCAGAAAAGCTTTCGATTATAACGGCCAAGTTGGCATTGTCGTTATGCTCACGGGCGACGGCAAGGGATTCCTCGACGGCGTCGGTTTTCATGCCGACTTGGAACGGATGCAAAAAAGAGGGTGGGGAGTTGAGGTTTGCGCGTGGGAGAGAACGTGCAATCCGAGATTAAAGCAATGGGCTGAGAAAATCGGGGTTTTTGTGCCTTTGGAAAATTTTTACGAGAGCATTACGTTTACTGATGACGAATCCGGCGTTATCCGAAAATCGCAACCCCTGGATTTGACAAAACGCAAAACGATTTAAAAGCAAAGGGGTCAGGTCTTCATTTGTCACTTGTTACAACAAACTGTGGCCGCCATTTAGTTCCTGCCAACAAGTGACAAATGAAGACCTGACCCCTTTGCTTCTCCGATCAAAATGCCTTGACTCTTTTCGGACCCTCACCCTGCCATCTCCCTAAGGGAGAGGGTTTGGGGTGAGGGTTAATGAGAAAACGAAGGAAATGTTTCTTTGTTTTCGGTTTTTTCTTTTTCTTCGGGTTCTGAAGAAGGGGGCGGAGTGATGATTACCTCATCGGGCTTGGTTGGCGATGAATCTTGATCGGGTTCGGTTTTGGCAGGCGATTGGGACTGCGGCACGGAAAATCCTGGGAGCGTCATCTTGAGCCGTTCCAGATCGTTTTTTTTCGGCTCAGCTCCCTTTTTCGCGGGAGGTTTTTTAGCTGTTTTTTTCTGAGCCGGTTTTTTTGTTTTTGCCGTGGCCAAAGTTTTAGCCTTTGTCGGTTTTTCGGCATTTTTAATTTCCGGCGCCGGTTCAATTTCTTCATTAAATATAGGCGCGTTTGCCTGCGTTTTTGTTTCCGGCTGTTTGAAAAATTGTTCGCGGACAAGGGCATTGCTAGCCGGGGCGGGCTCTATTATAACTGCCGAGGGGCGCTTCTTGCCCGAATAGAGCCATAAAGCGGCAAGGGCGGCGGCTGCCATGAACGCCGCAGCGGCGACAAAGCGCAAAAAAGCGTTTTTGCGGCGAGGCGGTTTTGTCTTGGCTGGGGCGGCGCTTGGGATATCCAAGGTAACGGCGCTGCGCACGGTCGGCGGCTGAGGAGTCCTTGGAGTATCGTCCGGCGGCATTATAGGTTCAGGCGTCTGGGATTTTATTTCTTCCGGTAACGGCGAAACAGCGGCGGCTGTTTTGACGTCTTCTTGTTTTGCCGTTTCGCCTGCTTCGCGCGGCTGGAGCATTTCGCGTTCTTGCAGCTGACGGACGGCCGCGGCTTGTTCCGTGCGGATTTCTTCTTTTAAAATTTTAAGGATTTCTTCTTTTTGCTGTTGGGCCGCGGAAACAGCCTGGTTCATGCCTTCGGCTTCCAGAGTGACGATTTTTTCTTCCAGGGCGCCGATTTTTTCTTCGACCGCGCCGATGTTGTCTTGAAGTTGTTTCAAGGATGTCAGCGATTCCTCAATGCCTGCGGCTCTGCGGTCCAATTCCGAAAGACGTCCGCCGGCTTCGGCGATCAGGCCCGCGGCTTTTTGTATTTCAGAGGCCTGGCCGGCCAGGCTGTCGCGGATTTCTTTTAAAACAGTTTCCGCCGAATTTTTAAAGTCGGCAAGTTTTTGGATTTCCGATTTTTGGCCGGAAATTTCATTCTGAAAGCCGGTCAGGGTGTTTTCCATTGATTTCTTGATCTGCGCGATTTCGTCCCTAAAACGCGCATCGGTATGCTGTTGGTTTTCCAGCATAGCTCTCACGGCATTCTCGAATGAGCCGATGCTCTCTTTGAGATCGGTAATTTCCTGCGGCATGGCCCGGCCGCTTTCTTGAGTTTTTTGCGCGTTATTGATCGGCGCCCGGCCGCTTGGCGGGCCGCTGTCAGGGGTTTTTATTTCGGAAAACGGCGAAATTTTGGCGCTCGGAACGGCAGGCAGAAAATCCGCCATATCCCTTGCTCTTCGCCAGTCCGAGGCGCTTATCCCGCTTTTGGTTTCCGGACAGACCAAAAGTTCAGGATCAAACCATTCTTGGCGAAAGATTTCTTCGGTTTCCCAAGGCCCAAAGACCCTGCCTTCGTAATAGAGGCGATAACGCATTAAATAAAAATAAAATAGATATGTATGCGGTTTTTACTTATTATTGGTATTTTGACGGCCGGCGGATATTTTGGATACCATGAGGGCCGCAGCCGGATTGAAAAAAAGGCGGCGGACGGCCTTGTCCTTCTTGAAAGCCGGACAAAAGAGCTGGCTTCGGTTATGACGCAAGCCCTGCGCGCCGAGTCGGCCATGAACGGCGAGGAGGCGCTTGCTGCTTTAAATCGTTTCGCCCATTCTTCCGGGCAGATCGGCGGCATGCCGGCGGTTCAATTTTGGGACAAGGTTTACCTTGCAGGTTCCGTTGAAACGGTCAAAGACGGGTCGTATCAATTGAAAAAACAGCTTTTCCAGGCCGGCCCAACCTATTGGGTAAGCCGCGATTCGTATACGGTGGTTTGGTCCCCTAAATTTTCCGACAATTTCCGCATCGGACACATCAATGCCGCGACAAGCCTTCACGGCTCGGGAATACCGAGCAACGAAACGCTTGACGAGCTTATGGAACTGATGCGCCAGGAAGGCAAGCTCGGCGATTTTGTTTTTTACTACGGCAAGCCCTGCGTCATGGATATTTTTATCAATTGGGTTTATGACGACAAGAATAAGAATTGGTTTCTTGATCCGGGGCCAAGCGGCGGCCTTAAAGCCGCCTACCGCCCCCAGCAGCGTCTGTAGCGTTGAGGGCAATGGGGTCAGGTCTTCATTTGTCACTTGCCTGCGGGAAGTGACAAATGAAGACCTGACCCCATTGCCCGTCCTCAGCAGCGGCTGTAG
>JACQWW010000064.1 GCA_016209025.1 Elusimicrobiota bacterium
CGCGAAAGCGGGAATCCAGATACAAGACCTGACCCCATTATCTCGATTAGGAGGTGTCCCCGTGTCAAATAAAAATTCCCCGTTCCGCTATCAAGACCCTTTTCCCCTGACGCCTGATAAAACCAAATACCGCCTATTGGACAAAAAAGGCCTTAAAGTTAAAAATTTAAACGGCAAGCCGGCGCTGATGGTGGAGCCAGGCGCTCTAGTCAGCCTGGCCCGTCAAGCCACGCGGGATATTGCTTTTCTTCTAAGGCCCAAACATCTGGCCCAGGTGGCGGCCATCCTGAATGATCCGGAAGCTTCGGCCAACGACAAGGCCGTGGCTTGGGAAATTCTCAAGAATGCGGTTGTTTCAGCCAACTTTGAACTGCCGCTGTGCCAGGATACAGGAACCGCCATTGTCACAGCCAAAAAAGGCGAACGGGTCTGGACCGGGGTCAATGACGCGGCCTGTCTCTCCAAGGGCATCTGGCAAACCTACACAAAGGAGAACCTGCGTTATTCTCAGACCGTTCCCCTCGACACATACGAGGAGAAAAATTCAGGCAACAATATGCCCGCGGAAATAACCATCCAGGCTGTGCCGGGCATGGAATACAGGTTTCTTTTTATCGCCAAAGGCGGCGGCTCCGCCAACAAGACTTATCTTTTTCAGGAAACCCGGGCCCTTCTTGAGCCGGAAACATTGAAAAAATTTCTCATTGAAAAAATGAAGTCCCTGGGAACCGCGGCTTGCCCGCCTTATCACATCGCTTTTGTCATCGGCGGCACATCGGCTGAAGCATGCCTTAAGACGGTTAAATTGGCTTCAACCGGTTATTATGACGGCCTGCCCAGGCAGGGCAATGTCTGGGGCCAGGCCTTAAGGGATGAAAAGCTGGAAAACGAACTCCTTGAAGCGTCTTACAAGATAGGATTCGGGGCCCAGTTCGGAGGCAAGCATTTCGCCTTGGACGTCAGGGTAATCCGTCTGCCCCGCCACGGCGCTTCCTGTCCGGTCGGCATGGGGGTTTCCTGCATTGCCGACAGAAACATCAAGGCCAAGATTGACAAAAACGGCCTCTGGCTTGAGGAATTGGAAAGAAATCCCAGCCGCTTTCTTCCCAAAGACCTGCGCCTGGAAGGCGTAACCAACGCCATAAAAATCAGCCTGGCCCGGCCCATGAGAGAAATTTTGCCGGAATTGTCCAAGCACGACGTGGGATCCAGGCTTGCCTTGACCGGAAGACTGATTGTTGCCCGCGACATTGCCCATGCCAAGTTAAAGGAAAGGCTCGTCTCAGGAAAGGGCCTGCCCCAGTATTTCAAGGATCATCCTGTTTATTACGCGGGACCGGCCAAAACGCCTGCGGGCAAGCCCTCCGGCTCATTCGGGCCCACCACATCGGGCCGCATGGACTCATACACCGATCTTTTTATGTCGAACGGGGCGTCTCTCATTATGATCGGCAAAGGCAACCGGAGCCCGGCTGTCACCGAGGCCTGCAAAAAACACGGCGGATTTTACCTGGGCTCAATCGGGGGCCCGGCCGCCATTTTAGCGGACCAATGCATTAAAAAAGTCGAGGCGCTCGATTACCCTGAACTCGGCATGGAAGCGGTCTGGGCCATTGACGTGGTAGATTTTCCCGCTTTCATTCTCGCCGATGACAAGGGCAACGACTTTTTTGAGCGGATTAAAAATCCGCAGATAAAGACAAGCGTTTCCGAGGGCGAAAAAACGGCCTTGAGAATTTAGGGGCTGTTAGTAGGTCGTTTGAAGACCGGCCACGGCCGTAAGCCGCGGCTCGGTCAGTTTTTGCACCTGATCGAATGTGGCGCCTTGGGCCAATTCCTTGACTACAAGCCCCTGGGCCGTCACCTCTATGACCGCCAGCTCGGTCACGATCAAATTGACCACGTTTTTGCCGGTCAAAGGCAAGGTGCATTTGGCGACGATTTTGGGTTTAGCGTCTTTGGTGGCGTGCTCCATGGCTATGATGACTTTCTTTGTGCCGCAGACGATGTCCATGGCTCCGCCCATGCCCTTGACCATTTTGCCGGGAACGATCCAGTTGGCCAAATCGCCCTCAACGGAAACCTGGAGCGCGCCCAAGACAGTGACATCAAGATGTCCGCCCCGGACAATGGCGAAAGAATCGGCTGAACTGAAGTAGGAACAGCCGGCCAGTTCGGTGATGGTTTCCTTGCCGGCGTTTATTAAATCAGGATCCTCTTCGCCTTCCCAAGGATAAGGCCCGTTGCCCAGCATGCCGTTTTCCGTGTGAAAAACAACGCGGATTCCCTCTGGAATGTAGTTGGCCACCAAGGTGGGCAGGCCGATTCCCAGATTGGCATAATCGCCGTCTTTGAGTTCTTTGGCTACCCGGCGGGCGATGCGCTCTCGAATATCCATAAATCAAACCGCGGCAGTTTGGCGTTTTCTCACCGTGCGCCGCTCAATCGGTTTTTCAGGATATTGGCCGCGGAAAATGCGGCTGACATATATTCCGGGAGTATGGACTTGATCCGGCGGGATTTGCCCTGTTTCCACCAGCTCCTCAACCTCGGCAATAGTGATTTTTCCCGCGGCAGCTGCCATGGGATTAAAATTGCGGGCGGTTTTGCGGTAAACAAGATTGCCCTGCTTGTCGCCCCGCCAAGCTTTTACAAAAGCAAAATCCCCTTTAAGCGGTTTTTCCAGCACATACCAGCGGCCGTCAATTTGCCGGACTTCCTTGCCTTCGGCAATAATGGTGCCGTAGCCGGTGGGTGTAAAAAAACCGCCGATGCCCGCGCCTCCGGCCCGGATGCGCTCGGCTAAAGTGCCCTGGGGCACCCATTCCACCTCAAGACTGCCGTCAAGGGCCATGCGCTCGAAATACTTGTTTTCCCCGCCGTAGGATAAAATCATTTTTTTGACCTGCCCGGCAGCCAAAAGCGGGCCGATACCCCATTGGTCAATGCCCGCGTTGTTGCTTATCATGGTCAGGTTTTTTACGCCTTTCTTGTTTAAGGCTGCCAGCAAATTGGCGGGAAGACCGCATAGGCCGAAGCCGCCGGCCACGATAACGGCGCCGTCGGGGATGTCCTTGACTGCTTCCTGCGCGTCAATAACGGTCTTGTCTGCCATATTTTAATTCAAGTATTTATCATGACTCCGGTCAAGCTCGCCGCCGGATTTCTTCGGAAAACCGCCCGTCATCAAGATGGCTTTGCCGGTGGGCTTCGCGGAAAAGCTCGAGATTTTTAGCGAAAGCGTCGCAAAGCTTCGGATCGAATTGCCGGCCCGCTTCGCGCCGGATTTCCTTGCAGGCATCTTCGAACGAGATGGCGGCCTTGTAAATTCTTTTTGAAGTCATGGCGTCGAAAGAGTCGGCCAGAGTGACGATGCGGGCCCGCAGGGGAATGGCCTCTCCTTTCAAACCCTGGGGATACCCTGAGCCGTCATAGGATTCATGATGATTAAGGGCGATTTTGCTCGCTTCCTGCAATAGAGGCGATTTGAAATTCTTAAGCATGTCGTAGCCGTGAAGGGTGTGCTTGTGCATCTTGATTTTTTCCTGATCCGTGAAGCGGCCCGGCTTTTTTAGGATTTGGTCTGGTATGGCCACTTTGCCGATGTCATGAAGCGGGGCCGTGACCCGGACGATCTCGACTTCCTTGGGCGAAAGCCCGATTGTCTGGGCAAGAAGCGCGGCATAGCCGCTGACCCTTCTGATGTGGGGGGCCGTGTCCTCCTGGTCGCGGAATTCCGCGGTTTGCGCCAGGGCGTAAATGGACTCCAGGCCGGTGAGCCTGAGCCCTTCCATCAGGTGAAAAATTTCAATCGTGGCGGCCAGCTGGCCGGCTAAAAGTCCGAGTAAGCCTTCGTCCTCATCGTTGAAAACGCGGCTTTTTGTTTTATTAAAAGCCGCCAAAACCCCCAATGTTTCGCCGAAAGAATCTTTTAGGGGAACGGCCAAAACAGAATGGGTCTGGAATCCGGTCACTTTGTCGAATTCAGGATTAAAGCGGGAGTCTTTGTACGCGTCCGGGACATTAAGAGACCTTCCGGCCCGGGCCACCCAGCCGGCGATTCCCTGTCCCACGGGAAACCGAAGGGCTTTTAAGTGCGGCTCGGCAAGGCCGAGAGCGAACTGGCCGTAAAGCTCGCGGGACTCCTTGTCTATTAAAAAAATAGTGGCCCGCTCCGCCTCAAGGATTTCCTTGATCTCGGCCGCGATAATTTCCGAAAGGCGGTCAAGATCATTGGCCAAAAGGCTTTTGCGGTGAAAAGCGATCAAGAGCTTGAGCTTCTTGCCGCCGTCAATGCCTTTTGAACGAATTTGTTTTGTTTTCATTGTTGCCAAGCCATTTTACACAAATACCCCGAACTTCCCCAAGCCCCCTCTCCCCTTGTGGGAGAGGGTTAGGGTGAGGGCTTCATCCCGAGTGGCTTTTATCACCCCCACCCTGCCCTCCCCCCTCAAGGGGGAGGGAAAATCGTTGTTCGGTGAAGTTCTAACAAATACCTTGGCCTTTATGTATGATTTTTCCAGAACTTCCCCAGGCGGGTAAGTTCTAAAGTCTGAAGCGCGAAGTCTGAAGTCTAAAATTTCAGACTTTAGACCTTAGACTTAAGACTTAAGAAATTCCTTCGGGGAATTTCCGTGGAGGAAGATTGATGAATAAAAGCGTCCTGATTTTTTTGGCAAGCCTTGTTGTTTTGCCTCTGTATCTTTACGCCCAAAAACTGCCGGAACCGCCCGGTGAGGTTCCATCTGTCTATGAGCAGGAATACCGGGAATACGAAACCAAGCACGGGTACCGCAGCCGCCGCGACGGCTACAAATCCGAATGGAATTTGGACGGGGTCAGCACCCTCGGGTTTCAGCTTGGATTTTTTTCCCAGCCGGCTGTTTTCAGCGGCCGGCCCGGCGCCGATCAACGGGTGGATGTTCAGCATACGGTTGCCACCGGCTTGGCGCCGGCAAGATACCCGTTTGTCTATACCTTCAACGGCCTGGACTGGGCGCCCAATGCCCTGATGCCGGAAATCGTTTACCGCTATTATCACCGGCACGGCTTGGCCCTGGGCATTTCCTTGGGTCACTCGTCAGCAAACAATAAACTCGTTGCGTATAACGCTCAGAGTAATTTTATTGACAGCGACGTTGATGGAGCTTACGACGACACTATAATTTCCTATGCGCGGCTTGAATCAAGTGAAAAGATGAGCCAAATGCCGCTTTTCTTTTTTCTCCAAATGGATACCAAGCCCTCCATGGCCCTTAAACCAAACCTAAGCGTGGGACTAGGTTTCATCAAGGCGAAAGCCAGCCGCGCTTACACCATGTCCACCGACACGAACATTGACACCAACAGCAACGGCGTCGTGGACAGCGCCGTTTCAACGCTCAATCAAGCGATCCTTTCGGAAAGCTACAGCCGGACGATTCCGGCCGGAAGAGTCCAGTTCGGCCTCGAATGGACATCCAATTATCATAATGTGATCCGCCTGTCTGCCGGCTACCAGGCGGCCTTCGCCTCAGAGAGCGCGGTCTCGACAGCCAGGAACGCCTCAACAACCGCCAATCGCGGCATCGGGCCGTTCAATTTTTCCGGGCTGATATTTTCCGCGGGCATTGATTTTTGGTGGTAAGCACAAGGCTTTATAACTCCACGCGCAAGGCCCCGCTGGCTGAAAATGTCCGGCGCGCCAGCGGCTTTTTTCAAAAAATCAGGGGACTGCTGGGCACAAAGCCGCTTGGTCAAGGCGAGGCCTTGGTTATTCCATCAATCTGTCCCCAGGTTCATACGTTTTTTATGAGTTATCCGATTGACGTGCTTTTTTTAAACAAACACGGCCTCGTCGTCGGCATGGAGAGTTTGAAACCCTGGCGCTTGTCGCGCCTTTATCGGCAGGCTGACCGGATCGTTGAATTGCCGGAAGGAACGATTAAAAAACACGGGGTGTCCGTTGGGGATAAAATCGAGGAAATATGACAGGCTCTATTAAGAACCCCACACCCTGCCCTCTCCCCGTTTCACGGGGCGAGGGAAAAGAAAAAGAAGGGGAGAGGGAAAAAGCGGGCGAAATCCAGCCGCGGGAATTTAAAACCCAAAGCGGCTCCGAGATCAAAAGAGTCTACGCGCCAGCGGACCTTCAAGAAAAAAATCCCCTGCCCGGCCAATATCCCTTTACCCGGGGCCTTTACCCCGAAGGCTACAGAAAAAAACTCTGGACCATGAGGATGTACTGCGGCTATGGCAGTCCCGCCCAAACCAATAAGCGCTTTCATTATCTTATCCGCCACGGAGAAACCGGCCTGTCCCTGGCTTTTGATCTGCCGACGCAGATCGGCTACGACCCTGATGACCCGAAATGCCAAGGCGAAATAGGCAAGGTCGGGGTCAGCATTTCCGGCCTTTGGGACTTTGAAAAGCTTTTTAAAAACATTGATCTGGAAAAAATTTCCCTTTCCATGACTATTAATGCCACGGCCTTTATTCTCTATGCCTTTTATCTGGCTTTGGCAAAAAAACGCGGCCTGGATTTAAAAAACCTGCGCGGCACAGTGCAAAACGACATCCTGAAAGAATATATTGCCAGAGGCACTTACCGTTATCCGCCGGAGCCCAGCCTCAGGCTGGCTTCGGATTTGATTTTATACTCTCTCGAAAATACCCCGCTGTTTTATCCTATTTCGGTTTCCGGTTACCATATAAGGGAGGCCGGGGCCACCGCCATTGATGAGGTGGCCTTCACTTTTGCCGACGCTTTCGTTTATCTTGACGATCTTCGCCGCCTCGGGACGAATCTTGAGACGGTCCTGCCGCGCTTGAGCTTTTTTTTCGGGGTCCATAACCACCTTTTGGAAGAAGTCGCCAAGTTCCGGGCAGCGCGCCGAGTCTGGGCCCAGGCGGCAAGTTCGCGCTATCAAATAACGGAGCCGAGGCTTCTTAGAATGCGTTTCCACGCCCAGACCTGCGGCTCGACTTTGGTGCGCCAGGAGCCGCTTAATAACGCGTGCCGGGTTTCCATTCAGGCCATGGCCGCTGTCTTGGGAGGGGCCCAAAGCCTGCATACCAATTCCTATGATGAAGCCATTTCCCTGCCTTCGCCCGAAGCCCAGCTTCTGGCTTTAAGAACCCAGCAGATTTTGGCGGTGGAAACCGGCGCGGCCGATGTCGCGGACCCCCTGGCCGGATCATATGCGCTCGAAAACCTCACCGACAAACTGGCCGAAGCCGTCCGCAAGCGCCTCGATGAAATCGAAAACATGGGAGGCATGCTTCAAGCGGTTAAAAGCGGTTTTGCCGCCGGCGCCATTGCCGAGGCGAGCTATCGCCGCCAAATGGAAATTGAGTCTGGCAAAGCCGCGGTTGTCGGGGTAAATATTTTAAAAGAGGAAGAAGCCGCGCCGGCCAAAGCCTTCGCAGTGGCCCAGACAATGGCCAAAGAAAGCACAAGGGAGGTGCGCAGACAAAGAAAAAAGCGCGATCAAAGCAAGGTGGGCCGGGCCCTTGAGCGGCTCGGTAATGCCGCTTCGGGCCGGGATAATCTTATCGGTTATACTATCGAGGCCGGCGAGGCCGGCGCCACTTTGGGCGAGATCGCCGCAGCCGTGGAAAAAGTGTTCGGATATGCAAAATAAAACGTTAGTCGTTTATCGTTGGTCGTTGATCGCAAAGAGAAAATTATTTATCCAACGACAAACAACAAACAATAAACGACAAACAAGCTGGCATGCCTGCTGATACTTCCCAGAAAAAATCACTTAAAGACCTGATCGTTGACGCCCAGCTTCTCGACCCGAAGAAAGCCGAGGCCGAGGCCGGCCGCTGCGGCAACAATACGGTATTGTTTCTCCTGCGTTTGATTTTAAAAAATCTGGTGGAGCGGGAAAAACTGCTTGACGTTATTGCCCAAGGCTGGGACATCAAAGCGGTTGATTTAAGCACCCTGGAAATTGATCCGGATGTCATCAAGCTGGTGCCTGACACCATGCAGAAACGCTACAACCTTCTGCCTTTTGCCAAGGAAGAAGGGATTCTTTCCATTGCTCTTTCCGATCCGCGCAATATCTTTTTCGCCGAAGACATTGAGCTGCGCACCGGCTTGAAGGTCCGGCCTTATTTCGCTTTTCCCGACGATATAGTGGCCGCGGCTCAAAAAGCCGGGTTTTCCCGCAGCGCCGGCTTATCCAAGGTAGATTTGGCCGGGGAAGAAGAGGAGGAGGCCCAAAAGGAAGCAGAGGAAAAGGAAAAGAAAGAAGGCGCGGCCGAGGAAATGCCCGCGGGCGAGGCTGCCACCGAAGCCCTGGAAAAAGCCCTGGAAGCGGTCCGGGATCAAAGCAAGGAGATGGCGGCTTTGGGCGAAGAAGTGGAGGTCGGAGCCGCGGCCGCCAAAGCCGACGTTACCGAAGTCAATTCCAATGCCCCGGAAGTTGAAAAGCTTATGAATATCATCATCCTGGCCGCGATCCGGGAAAAAGCCTCGGACATTCACATCGAACCGTTCGAGGACCCCAAAGGCAAAAAAAGCAAAATGGGCGTGCGCCTGCGCGTTGACGGCTTACTGCGCGACGCCAAATATATCAAGGTCCCCTGGGCATTCCGCAATGCGATCATCGCCAAACTTAAAATCATGACGCGTTCGATGAACATCACCGAGCGCCGGATTCCCCAATCCGGCCGCATTCAGGTCATGGCCAAGGGCAATCCGGTCGAGTTTCGCGTCGAGATCGTTCCCACGGCCCATGGGGAATCCTGCGTCATGCGCGTTTTGGACCGCCGCTCCGTCCAGGTGGACATCCATAACATGGGTTTTCTGCCGGATACCCTGGAAAATTTCCTGTCCCTGCTTAAAGGCATCGGCGGCAAGAAAAATTTCGGACTCATCCTTGTGGTGGGCCCGACCGGATCAGGTAAATCAACGACTCTTTACGGCGCTTTAAACCACGTTAACCGCCCCGACATCAAAATCCTGACCGCGGAAAACCCGGTGGAATACAACCTGGACGGCATTATCCAGGTGCCGGTCAATCCCGATTTAAAGCTGAGCGGCGACAAGGTTTTCGATTTTTCATCGGCTCTGCGCTCCTTTTTGAGGCTTGATCCCGACGTTATCATGGTGGGCGAAATCCGGGACCGGGAAACAGCCCAGATCGGCATGGAGGCCGCCATGACCGGCCACTTGGTTTTTTCAACGCTCCACACCAACGATGCCCCCAGCTCGATCGCGCGCCTCGTGGAAATGAAAATCCCATCCTATCTGGTAGCCAGCACCATGAAAGCGATCCTGGCCCAGCGGCTTTCCCGGCGCCTGTGCCCGGACTGCAAACGGCAGGCGGACCCGACGCCGGATGAAATAGCCATATACAACGAGCACAAGATTCCTTTGCCGGCGGGCGCCAAGATTTATCAAACCGGGGAAACCGATTGCCCGACCTGCGGCGGCTCCGGCTATAAAGGCCGCTGTCCCATTCACGAGCTGATGATCATGACCGACGAATTGCGGGCCCTGTGCCTTAAAGAAGTGGCGGCGGAGCCTCTTAAGCAAATGGCCATGTCCTGCGGCATGCGAACCTTGGTTCAGGACGGCCTAACCAAGGTTCTTCAGGGCATGACGACTGTGCGCGAAGTTTTAGGCGGCGCTTCGGAAACGGCTAAAGAAGAAGAAAAGAAAGAAGAGCCGGCCGTTCCGCCCGCCGCGCCGGCCCAAGCAGGCAGCGAGAAAGGGTAAAGGAGCATAATTTGGGCAAAAAAGAAGAAATTATCGCCAAAATAACCGGCCTCGGCCAAAAGGTAATCGGATTTTTTGAGCCCAAAGAAACCCTTTTGGCCGTGGATATCGGAAGCCACGGCATCAAGCTGGCCAGGCTTAAAAAAGGCGAGGCCAACGCTAAAAAGCCGACCTTGGAACTTCTGCGTTATATTGAGATCAACCAGCAGGATCTGCCCTTGGACGAAGAGGCCAAAAAAGCCTTTTTGACCAGGCTTTTGCGTCTTGATTTTGCCGGCGCCAAAATCAAGGAGCCGCTGACCGCGGTTTCCGTTTCCGGCAGTTCGGTCATTGTTCGTGAAGTCAAATTGCCGGCCCTGCCCCACAAAGAGCTTCGCGCGGCCTTAAGCGTTGAGGCGGAGCCGTATCTCCCATTCGATGTTCAGGAAGTGCATCTGGATTATCATGTAACCGGAGAAGTCACAGAAAAAGGCGAAAAGAAATATACGGCGCTTTTGATTGCCGCGAAGAAAGATTTCGTGGAAGGCCGCCTGGGGCTTTTGGCAGGAGTCAAGGCAAAGCCGGTGGTGGTGGAAGTGGATTCCCTGGCCCTGGCCAACATAATGACGCTTAAGCCGGAATCTCTCCAAAGCGCTTTTGTCCTTTGCAGCATCGGCGCCACGGTCAGCAACCTGGCGATTATTGATAAGGGCACGCCGCGGCTGGCGCGCGACATTGCCGTAGGCGGCGGGATTTTTACGCGCGCTGTGCAAAAAGAAACCGGTCTGGCTCCGGCTGAGGCTGAGAATTTAAAACGCGAAATGGGCCTTGTTTTCGAGGAAGACAAACTTCAGGCTCTTGGGGCCGAAGGAGACCCCAAAAAACTCCAGGCAGCCAAAGCCATGCTCCAGGTGGCGACCGATTTGATGAATGAGGTCAATAAATCCATGACCTTTTACCTCACTCATGGAGTGGAAAGCAAAATTCAGAAGATTTACCTGGCCGGCGGCGGGGCCCTGCTGAAAAATTTGGATGCCTTCGCTTCAAAGCATCTTAAGCTTCCCGTGGAAATTTTCAACCCCCTGGAGCTTTTCAACCTGCCGGCCGGCCATGCGGTAAATCCGGCGCTGGGCCCCATGTTCGGGGTTGTCTGCGGCCTGGCCTTAAGGAAATGGAATGACTGGGCAAGACGCTAAAAGCGCCCCGGGGCTCGGCATTGACGCCACGAGCCTTTTTGAAATCGCCGAGGAGATAACCTCCTCGACCGACCTTGATACTGTTTTAAATAAAATCGGCCTGGTCGCCAAAAAGCTGTTGAACTGCGAAGCAAGCTCCATTATGCTTTTCGATGAAAGCCGGAAAAGCCTTTATTTCAAGGTGGCTACCGGCGAAAAAGGCACCGCCATCAAAAGATTCGTGGTGCCGGTCGGCGTTGGGGTGGCCGGCTGGGTCGGACAAAATCTTCAGCCGGTCATCATCAAGGATACGAGCAAAGACCCGCGCTTCACCGGCCAATTCGATAAATCGAGCGGTTTCATCACCCGCTCTTTGATCTGCGTGCCCATGTTCTCGAAAGGAGAACCCATCGGCATCATGGAAGTCTTGAATAAAACCGAGGGCAAGTTCGATGACAGCGATATGGCCCTTTTGACCCACCTGGCGGGCCTGGCTTCCATCGCCATCACCAATGCCAGGCTGGTCCAGGATCAGCGCAATTTTTACGCTCACATGCTCGAGGTTTTGGCCCTGGCCATCGAATCTCTCGGGCCGCGTTTTATCGGCCTGCCCTGGCGCAGCCAAAGGATGGCCGCCACCTTGGGCCGCCTGCTGGGCCTAGGGGCCAAAGATTTGACCAACCTTTCTTATGCCAGCCTTCTTCACGATATCGGATACCTTGCCCAAAACAACAGCCGCTACATCGAGCTTCTCGGCATCGCGGCCCCGCCCGTTGTTTCAAATCGCGAAAACAAAGAAGGCTTCCACGCGGTTCTCGGCGAACAAATGCTCTCAGGCATTGATTTGTTCAAAGGGGCGCTGCCTCTTATCCGCCATCATCATGAAAACTTTGACGGCACCGGCTACCCCGACCGCCTGGCCGCCGGGGCGATTCCCCTGGGCGCCAGGGTCATCGCCCTGCTCGTGGTGGTCGAGGACGTGCGCTATCAGCTTCGCGGCGCTTCGGCTCAGGATCTGAGGGCTCAAATCAAAGCCGAGGTCACCAATTTCAGCCAATGGCGGCTCGATCCCGACATTGTCAAAGTTTTTCTTGAAGCCCTGGAGCACGAAGAGCTGATTTGAGCAATGGGGTCAGGTCTTCATTTGTCACTTGTTGGCAGGAACTAAATGGCGGCCACAGCTTGTTGTAACAAGTGACAAATGAAGACCTGTTCCCATTGCTCCCAATTGCTAGGAGCCTAACATGAAAAAAGCATGCCCCAACATCGCCGAAAACCGCCGCTGCTGCGAATGCATCGCCCATCACCGGGCCTCCGGCAAATTCCCCGCCTGCGTTTTTACCGCCAAAGCCGAAGCAACTTTTGACCGCTCGTTCGCCGTGCTCTTAAAAGACCGCGGAGCTTAACATAAAATTGGGTCAGGTCTTCTTTTGTCATTCCCGCGAAAGCGGGAATCCAGATCAATGAAGACCTGACCCCATTTTATGTTACTTGATGTCTACGCCAAAAACTGGCTGGCCCATGACGGATGCTGGTTTTTGGCTATTGAAGAAAAATTTGGGCTGGAAACAGCCATCGAGTTAGATGCCGCGGCCTGGGAACGGTTTTCCCCTATCGAGGCCAAACGGATTATGGCGGCATTTAACATTCCAGCCAACAACGGCCTTAAGGCTTTGGCTAAGGCCCTGCCTTTAAGGCTTGCGGCTGGGGCCAACACGGCCAAGCTGGAATGGCAGGGCCCGGACAAAATAATCTACAGCGTCGTGGAATGCCGCGTCCAAAAAGCGCGGCGCCTCAAAAAACTGCCTGATTTCCCCTGCAAAAAAGTCGGGCTGATCGAATACGAAAAATTTGCCCAAACCATTGATCCGCGCATTCAGACAAAATGTCTTCGCTGTCCGCCTGATCCCGCCGCCGGTAGTTATTGCCAATGGGAATTTAAATTAAAATGAAATACCGAAAAATACCAAACACCGACCTCGAGGTGTCGGCCGTCGGCTTGGGAACCTGGCCTTTTTCCGAAGAAATGTGGGGGCCGACTGATGAAAAAGCCTGCCTAAAAACCATTGACGAATCCTTGGCCTGCGGCGTCAACTTAATTGACATGGCGCCGGTTTACGGTTGGGGCCGGGCCGAGGAAATCACCGGCAAAGCCATAAAAGGCAAAAGGGACAAGGTTGTTCTGGCCACCAAATGCGGCCTGACCAAAACCGCCAAAGGCGTAAAAATCAATCTCAACACCGATTCAATTAAGAAGGAGTTGGAAGAATCTCTTAAAAAGCTGGGCACGGACCGAATTGATCTTTACCAGCTCCACTGGCCTGACCCAAAGACCCCCCTTGAAGAGACTTTGGGCATAATGGCCGGTTTTGTGAAAAAAGGAAAGGTCAGGTATATAGGAGTTTGCAACTTCAGCCTTGAACTGCTCAAAAAAGCCCGGCAAATCGCTCCGGTCAAAACAGTGCAAAACGAATTTTCACTCTTAAAACAAAAGGACGCTCAAGACATGCTTCCTTTTTGCAAAGAAGCGGGCGTAGGATACCTGGCCTACGGCTGCCTGGCCGGAGGAATTTTAACCGGCAAATACGATTCTCCCGCCGACTTTCCCCCGTCCGACGCGAGAAGCTTTTTTTACCGCCACTACAGGGGAGAGGGTTTTAAAAAAGCCGAAAAAATCGTCCAGGATTTACGCGCTGCCGGGGAAAAGCGCGATGCCACGGCGTCCCAAATGGCCATTGCCTGGGCTCTCGGCCAATCCGGCATAACATGCGCTCTGGTGGGCGCCAAAAATCCCCAGCAGACCCGCGCCAATGCCGAATCAGCGGATTTGGAACTGCCAGTAACCATAACCGCCGGCCCTTAAACGACTGATTTCGATAAACTTTCGCGCGTAAAGCCCCCGCCTAAAAAATCTGCTTCATGCCGCCGTTTTTATTTCACCTTCGCCGCGCTTCCAGGGCACGCCGCGCGCATGGCGCATACACCGCAGCTCTTCTTCCTTACAGGGAAAGACAATGCGTTAAGTACGATATAAACTCCAAGGACAACCCAATGCCGGCTTGCAGCCTCATAAAATACCCCCGCGATGATTCCGGACGAGATAATCAATTGCGACTTTGCCGTCGTAATCGGGGTACATAATTTCTTAACGGTCCCTTAAGGATTGAGGATGTGGATTCGGTTATTTCAATTTCCTGACGGAAAACATTTCTTTGGGCAGTTCGTATGTGTCAATAATGGATTGGCTGGGGCCGTTTCTTTTTAGAAGGATGAGGTTGTTTTTGTCGGCAAAAACCGGGGCCCATTCAGGATCAAAGGTGCGCTTGATGATGAAATTTTGGCCCCAGGGCGTCAGGTCTTGGTAGGAAAAAATTACGGCATTGAATCGGTAGCTGGCGTCCTGTTTTTTCCATTCCTCTTCGTTTTCCTGCATGGCGACGTATGTTTGAGTGAAGAAAGAAGCAGGATAGGCTTCCGGGCGGTTGTCAACAAAGACTTTATGTCCGGGATAGAGATAAAAAATAAGATACCCGCCGATGTCGTAGTTGTTCATGATGGGACCCTGGGCTCCTGTTTTTATGAAAAATTCGGCTGTTTTTTCATTGCCCGGCTCAAGGCCGATCCCTAATTTGGCTCGGCGGCCGGAAAAATATGCCGGGTTGGCTTTAACGAGGCCATAACCGGTCAATAGCAAAGCCGCGGCAAAAGCAAAACCGCCGTAGCGGTTAAAAAAAGGGGACAGGCTGCTTTTTTGCTGCAAAAAAGCAGCCTGTCCCCTTTTTTTTCTTTTATCCCGGCCGGTCAAAGCGGCTGTCTCATCAGTCTTGGTCATCAAGTTCCAGCCATCGGCCAAGTTGGCGGCTGTCAAAGGAACCAGAAAATATCCGAAAAGAGCAAGATTTCTGACCGCGAGCCAGCCTAAAGCGCTTATGGCCGCGGTTATGATAAGCCGGGCCCAGGGGAAGGCGGCAATCTTTATCGTCCTTTTAATCAGCATCGTAACCAGCAGGCCGGCCCAAGAAATAATCAATAAGCCGAAAGCGAGTTTGAAATAAAAAAGAGGCGGATATTTGAGCAGTCTTTGGATAAACACGACCGATTGATTTTCAAAAAGCCGGTACCCGTAATTTTCAAAGATGAAAAAGGGATAAAAGGCCCCGCGGATAAAAAATGGATTGACGAGCGCGGCCGCAGCGACAAGAAGCAGGATAAGGCCTGCCTGGCGCATTTTTAATTTGTCGCCGCTGTCCCGCTCCGCAGCGCTTCGGGGACGGAGTTGCGGCCAGAGGTCGCGGCCGCCCGTGAAAGCCGCAATCATCGTTTCCAAAAAAAAGGCGCCGGTCAAGGCCGGGCCAAGGATGAAATAAATATGCGTGTTCACCCACAAAATTTCCGTCAAAGGCAGGAGAATGAACAGCCATTTTGCCGGCACGCGGCCTTTCTGGAAATTCCATAACATCCAAAGAAAAACAGTCGCAAAAAAATAACTGAAGACCTCGGGCCGGATTTCCGTCCGGGTGCCGATCAAAGGCAGGGCAAAAAGCGCGGTAAAAGCCGCGGCCGGCGCGTGGTTTGACGCGGCAATATC